>JAZTWJ010000090.1:0-9881 GCA_045635785.1 Candidatus Flemingiibacterium sp. | reverse complement strand
GACATCTTTGGGCAGATAACCGTAGATCTCCTGTGCCTTTTGAAGCACGGGCATTGCTGCGCCCTTTGTGCCCTTCATCTCCGCTATGTAAGCGTCGAGTTGAGCTTTCATCTCAGGCGTACCCTTGAATGCAACTGTGGTCAATTTCTTTTTCATGATGCAGTGCTTATCCTCCTTGTAAGGAAATATAATATTGAGTCTGTGAATCTGCGTTCGATTGATAAATTTATAACAATCGAAGAGCGCACGACTCCCACAAACTTACTATTATATTATACTACATTCTTTGAAAAAAAGCTATAGTTTTTTGAAAATATTTAAGAATTGTTTATTATCGACAAATATATTTCATCAAATTGGCATACTGCGCCAAGTTCAATAAAAATTTAACAAACTGTTATAAAAACAAGGGAGCAATCTGAAATAAAAATCAGCCGCTCCTTTGAATTTTATTCGATTTTTTATTTTTACAAAACGCTTATACTTCTTCTTTGGTATAATACTGATTGCCAAACAGCGTGATATATTCCTTGCGCGCTTCCAGATCATCGCCAAGCAGTGTTTCAAAGATTCGCGCCGTTTCCTCGGCATCCGCCTTGTTGACCTTGATCAGACGTCGGGTTTCGGGATTCATCGTTGTCTGCCACATCATATCCGGCTCGTTTTCGCCAAGACCTTTTGAACGCTGTATGGTGTATTTCTGGTTGCCGATGGCTTTCAGAATTTCCGCCTTTTCCTGCTCGTTGTATGCGAATTGGATCTTATCCTTGCAGGTGATTTCAAACAGCGGCGATTCGGCGATGTAGACCTTGCCCTTTTCTATGAGTGTTGGCAACAATCGGTAAAACATCGTCAAAATCAGCGTGCGGATCTGATAACCGTCCTCGTCCGCATCGGTACAGATGATGATCTTTGACCAACGAAGTGCATCATAATCGAACGCCGCCATGCCCTTCGCCTTGGTTTTGATCTCCACGCCGCATCCGATCACCTTCAAAAGATTGGTGATGACCTCGCTCTTGAAGATTTTGTCATAGCTGCTCTTAAGGCAGTTGAGCGTCTTACCGCGCACGGCAATGATCGCTTGAAATTCCGCCGCTCTGCCCAATTTGCAGGATGTCAGCGCGGAATCGCCCTCAACGATGTAAAGCTCGCGTCGTTCGGGATCCTTGGAACGGCAATTCACAAATTTGTCGATGCGGTTGAGAATGTCGATTTTGCCCGAAAGCTGTTTTTTGATGTCAAGACGGGTGGATTCCGCTTTTTCGCGGGAACGCTTGTTGATAAGCACCTGCCCCGCCATGCGCTCCGCTTCCGTCGGATTCTCGGCGAAGTAGATCTCAAGCTGCTGCTTAAGAAAATCGGTCAGCGCTTCGGCAATAAAGGTATTGCTGATCGCCTTTTTTGTCTGATTGGCATAGGAGGTCTGCGTCGAGAAGCTGTTGATAACCAGCACCAGACAGTCCTCCACGTCGGTGAAGGTGATCTTTGCCTCGTTTTTGTTGTATTTGTCCTGCGCCTTCAAATACTTGTCCACCGCATAAACAAAGGCACTCTTCACCGCCTTATCAGGCGATCCGCCATGCTCAAGATAGCTGGAATTGTGATAGTATTCAATGACATTCACCGTGTTGGAAATGCAGAAGGATACATCGGCACGCAGCTTATAATCGTCCTTGTCCTCTCTGTCGCGTCCCATGGTTTCAAGATGCCACAGAACGGGTGCGGTCAGTGATTCGCCCGCAATCTCGGTTACATAGTCGATGATGCCGTTTTCATAGTAGTATTCGACAACGTCAAATTCGCCTTCCGCGGTTTCCCATTCGAGGATGAATTTGATACGCGGATTCACGATGGACTGCTTTTTCAGAACCTCTTCGAAATATTCGCGCGGAATATTGATATCGGTGAATACCTCAAGATCGGGCAGCCAGCGAATAATCGTACCTGTGCGGCGCGATTTTTTATCAAGAGGCTCGGTGATCAGCTCTGTCACCGGGAATCCCTTTTTGAAGCTGACTCTGCCCACACTTTCGCCATTGTAGGAAGCGACCTCCATATATGCGGAAGCATATTGGGTGGCGCAGGCGCCAAGACCGTTCAGACCGAGCGAATATTCGTAGGATGAGCTGCCGGAATTGTTGTTGTATTTGCCGCCGGCGTACATTTCGCAGTAGACAAGTTCCCAGTTATATTTCCCCTCGGATTCGTTCCATCCAAGCGGAACACCGCGACCAAAATCCTCCACCTCCACGGAATGATCCGCGAAAGCGCGTACATAAATGACGTCGCCGTGGCCTTCCTTTGCCTCGTCTACAGAGTTTGAAAGGATCTCAAACACCGAATGCTCGCAGCCCTCTAATCCGCTGGAACCAAAGATGACCTCGGGGCGCTTTCTGACACGGTCGGGGCCCTTCAGAACGACAATGCTTTGATCGCCGTAAGCCGTTTCATTTTTATTCGTTGCCATTTTTTCGTCCTTTACTATCAATCGTTTTCATAATTATACCACTTTTTTATTCAAAAGTAAATAGGTAAGCATAAAAATTTCCGTAAATTCTCTTGCATCATAGACGGTATTTTGATATAATATAAGTACATGAAACTCGATTTGCTTGAACAACGAACATTCATCGGTTATCTGCTTTCATGCCTGCGTCAAACCTCGATTTTTGCCTTATACAGCCACATATCTGCATACCTTCGACGCTTTCTTTTTGTAACGCGCATCGCACGCTGGGCTTCCATTGCATTTCGTGTCATAGAATCCAGCGTGATTTTAATTTTTCTCTGTTCGATTCTTCTCTGCCTTCTTCCCATCGTCATCGTTATTCTTGTGATTGCAGCTATCTGCGATTATTTTGGCGGAAAACGCATTCTTTCCTCGCAAGCCCTGCTTTCGGCAATGGAAAGAGAGCGCATCTATTGCATCACGCACGCAGGCACATTTGGCGAAGGCTTTGCGGCAGAGCTTGCAAAAAGTGGCACGGTTTTTGTGATCACCGCGGATCTGCGCCGCCCCTTTTTCTGTGCAAGACAAGAAGACGGTGTCTTTTATATCCGACACGCGTTCTTTTTTAAGCTCAAGCGGAAATATTTTTGCAAAATGAACGATAAAATGCGCTGGTTACTTTAAGCCACAGATTCTTCCAATCCTCAAATTTCTGTAAAGGAAGCTTTTGCTGTGCAAAGGCTATGGTAAAGCATATGATCCACTTTATTTTTGGCCGTGCCGGAAGCGGTAAAACTTCCAGAACGCTCGCAATGGCTGCCGAGTCCCTCACCAAAGGCAAGCGCGTTTTTCTGCTCGTACCCGAGCAGATGGCGGTGGAGGCTGAACAGCGCATGGCGGACCTTCTTGGCGAAAGATCTCAGCTTGCACTTGAAATTCTCAATTTCCGCCGCTTGACCAATCGCATCTTCCGCGAATACGGCGGACTATCCTATCAGTACATATCGCGGGCAGGACGCTCGCTTCTTATGTGGCGCACCCTCACCGAACTTGCGCCGATGCTCTGCCGAAAAGCCGAGGTTGACCGCGCCCGTGTATCAAAAACACTTGCCGCACACAGCGAATGCAAGGCATATCGCATCTCGCCTGCCGCCCTAGAGCGCGCCATGAAAACGCCGGAGGTGGGCGACGGGACCGAGCTGCACGATAAGCTCTCCGATCTTTCTCTGATCTTTGCATCTTATAACCGTCTCGCCGCCGAAATCGGCGCGGATGCCGCCGACGACTTGGAAAAAGCCGCCGAGCTTTTGCAAAAGCACAATTTTTTTGAAGGCGCCCATGTGTTTCTCGATTCCTTCAATGGCTACACGCCTGCGGAATATGCCATCATCCGCGCCATCATGCGCCAAGCGGAATCTGTGACTATTTCCCTTTGTCTTGATCCGAATGATTCTTCTGCGGTTCCCTTTGAAAATCAGCGACAGACCGCAAATACTCTGTTCCAAATGGCAAAATCCGTTTCGGGACAGGTGACTTGCGAGCGTCTTCGAGAAAATTTCCGTGCGGCGAGTGATGCCCTGCGCTATCTGGAGCGATCGCTTTGGTCCCTTAATTTAGGCGAGGCGGATGCCTTCGCAGAGGATACAACCGCCCTTCGCTTGATAGCATGCGGCAGTCTTTTCGCCGAATGCGAAGCCGCCGCCGCAGATATCTGCAAAAAACTGCGTGAGGGAGCAAGACGACGCGATATTGCCGTCATCACCCGCGGAATGGATCGCTATGACGGTATTCTCGATGTCATTTTTGAAAAATACGGGATCCCCTGCTTTCTTTCCAAGCGCACGGACATCAAAAGCAAGCCGTTGATCCGACTGATTTTTGCGGCATTTTCACTGCGCGCGACAAATTTCCGCACGGAAGATGTCATAACCTATATGAAAACGGGTCTTTGCGGCATCTCGCCCGATGACATTCTGCTTTTAGAAAACTACGCAGAATGCTGGAGCCTGCGCGGATTTGCCCGTTGGAATGCTGATTTTGAGATGAATCCCGACGGATTCAAAGAGATATTCACCGAGGATGCGGCAAAACGTCTCGACAAAATCAATACCATACGCGAAAAGCTGATGCTTCCCCTCGCCGATTTTCATGATACCATTGAGCATGCGGAGAATGTGCGGGACTATGCGACGGCGCTCTACAATTTTCTCATGAAATTGGAGATCCCCGCAAAATTGCAGGAGCAAGCGGATGCTTTGCGCGCTTCCGATCCCACAGCCGCATCCGAACTCGGGCAGCTATGGAAAATTCTCATCGGTGCGCTGGACGAGCTTGTTGCGGTATTATCCGATTTCCCCTGCGACGGCTTGATCTTCACCGAGCTTTTGTCGATCCTTTTCGATGAAACGGACATCGGACGCATTCCCGCTTCCATCGACGAGGTAACGGCAGGCGATGCTTCCCTGCTCCGCGCGGCAAAAAAGCATGTTTATATCTTAGGTGCCAATGAGGGGATCTTCCCGGGGGCGCCGTCATCCGACGGGATTCTGACCGATGCGGAGCGAGAAACGCTCCTTTCGGTGGGCATCGAGCTTGCGGGCAATGCTGAAAGTCAAGCCGCCGACGAGCGCTTTGCCTTTTACCGCGCGCTGACCTGCGCTTCGGAAAGCGTGACGGTCATTTGGTCCGGTTCCGATCTGTCCGGACACGAAATGAAGCCGTCTCTTGGTGTCGCCCGCCTGCAGGCGCTTTTCCCAAAGGTGAAAACGGAGATCTATTCCCTGCTTTCCACCGAGGATCGGATGGAAGGGCGCGGAAATCTTTTGGAATTTACGGCAGAAGCCGGCAATACGCCCCTTGGCGCAGCTCTGCGCGAATACGCTCAATTGACGGCGGCGGACAGACTTGCAAAGCTGTCCATTCCCCTATGCGATGACGATGTGCAGCTCAATCCCGACACCTGCGAGAGGATCTCGGGTGGAGATCTCGCCTTGACACAGGGCAGGCTGGATTCCTATGTACTCTGCCATTTTTCATATTATTGCAAATATATTCTTGGGCTTGCATCTCCCGAAAAGGCAAAATTTGATGCGGGCAATATCGGCATTTTCGTGCATCATATTCTGGAGCTGTTTGTCGCCCGCGCATCAATAAGCGAGGCAATGAGCGAGGCGGAGATCGATCATCTTGTGGATGATCTCATCGCTGACTACATGACCACCGTTGCAAAGATCGCACCCGATTACAAGGGCTCGCGCCTTGCCCATCTGTTTGCACGACTTCGCCGTTCGTCATTGATCCTTTGCAAAAATTTGGCGGCGGAATTTTCGCAAAGCGAATTTGCGCCCGCATGCTGTGAGCTTCCCATTCGCTTTCCTAAACCCGATGAACAGACGGTTGAGCCCCTTTCGGTTCCCCTTGGCGACGGAACATCCGCGTATATCTACGGCATCGCCGACCGCGTGGATACCATGGAAAAGGACGGCAAGCGTTATGTACGCGTGGTAGATTATAAGACAGGCGCGAAGGAGTTTTCCATGGATGATGTGGCAATGGGACTCAATCTCCAAATGCTTCTTTATCTGTTCTCCATCTGGAAAAACGGCAATAAATCGGGAAGCGCGCTTGCCGTACCGCAGGATACGGTGATCGTCCCCGCAGGTGTGCTGTATTTCGGTGCAAAAATCAAGCCGCTGACATTGGAGGCAGAAATTTCTCCCGAAGAAGTGAAGGAAAAGATTTCGGACGGGCTTTCAAGGCGAGGGCTTCTGCTTGACGACCGCGATGTATTGGCGGCGATGGAGCGGGATCTTTCGGGTAAATATCTTCCTGTCAAAACAAAAAAAGACGGCGATTTTTACAAAACCGATGCACTATGCTCGCTTGAAAGCTTTGGAAAGCTGTTAAACTCCATAGAGAACACCATTCAAAAAATCGGATGCGAGATCAAAGCGGGACATGCCTCCGCCCATCCGATGAAAAATAAAAAACACAACGCTTGCCAATACTGCGAATTAAAACCCGTATGCAGAAAGAGTCACGTCAGCAAAAAAGGAGGCGAGGGCAACTATGAATAGAATTTGGACAGCCGCACAAACCGAAGCCATCGTCACAAGAGGACGTGATCTGCTCGTCTCGGCAGGCGCAGGCTCGGGAAAAACTGCCGTTCTGACCGAGCGCATCATTCGCCGTCTCACCGATGAGGGCGCGGATATTTCCCGTATGCTCATCGTCACCTACACAAAGGCGGCGGCGGGTGAATTAAAGGAGCGCATTTCCGATGCAATACGCACCGCTCTGGCAAACGATCCAGCGAATAAACGGCTGACAAAACAGCTTCTTTCGTTGGATCGAGCAAAGATCTGTACCATTCACAGCTTTTGTCTGGAGCTTCTTCGGGAAAACGGCGGCGAAATCGGCGGAATGGGAGATTTCCGCATCGCCGACGAGGCGGAGATCAAACTGCTTCGAAAAAGCATGATGGACGTGCTTCTCGAGGACTATTACGCTGACAATGTCGCGCGCCCCATCGAGAATTTCGGCGCCTTTGCCGACATTTTTTTGGACGGCAGCTCGGATGATCGTCTTGCGGATATTTTCCTCAAGATCGAGAATTCGCTGCAAAGCTTCACCGAGCACATCGACTTTATCAAAGCCTTTGCCGAGGAGCTGGAGGCAGATGCGGCGCGCCCCTTTGAGACGACGCGGTGCGGAAAAGTGATCATGGAAGCCGTCCGTGCAAAGCTTTGCGAGCATCGCGGCTATTTTGCACAAATGATCGAATTTTTCGAAACCGACGAAAAAATGAACGCAAAGTATGCCCCTGCATTCAAAGCGGATGTGAACTTTATGGACGCACTTCTTATGACAAAGAGCTACAGGGAAATGCGTGCGCTTTGCCGTGGCTTTGCCATCACAAAGCTCGGTACAATTCGCGGTGCGGAGCTGCCCGAGGAGGTTGAAACAGCGAAATCTCTGCGGACTGACTTCCATGCCGATCGCAAGAAGCTGACCGAAAAATTTTTCTCCCTCTCCGATGACATCATCGCAAAAAACAGCTTGGATACCGCCGCAATGCTTCGCAAGCTGCACACGCTTCTCGGCGAATTTCTCACACGATTCCAAGCGGAAAAAAAGCGCCGATCCCTACTTGATTTCGGCGATCTTGAGCGACTTGCCTATGGGCTTCTATTGAAAGATGAGGTTCCCACCGCAACAGCAAAAGCGGTTTCGGAGCGGTTTGATGAAATTTACATAGACGAATATCAAGACGTAAACGCCGTGCAGGATGCCATTTTCGCCGCCGTTTCCAACGGGCACAATCGCTTTATGGTGGGCGATATCAAGCAGTCCATTTACGGCTTTCGCGGCTCCATGCCAAACATTTTCTCAGATTATCGAAACCGTTTCGGCAGAGTGGCCGATCCCGATCTTCCCATTGAAAAGGGCGCGGCTGTTTTCCTTGCGGAAAACTTCCGTTGCGATGCGCCCGTCATCGACTTCGCCAACATTGTTTCCGCCTGCCTGTTCACCCATGACAGAGGCGAAGTGCCATTTTATTCCGAGGATCTTCTAAAGCATGCAAAGATCGGCGATGAGCAAGGGGTTCCCGTTCACGTCGCGGTAATTTCGGGCGAGGAAGCGGAGGAAGGCGAGGATGTTTCCGAGCGGGAGGCGATGTGGGTCGCCAACGAGGTGAAAAAATTATTAAAGGATGGCAAAAAAGATGACGGCACTCCCATCCGTCCATCCGATATTGCCATTTTAATGCGCTCTGCAAAGTCACGCTCCACCGCATTCGATGCCGCATTTCAAAAATTTAATATTCCGCTGTATAACGAATCAAGCGGCGATTTCTTCGAAAATGCAGAGGTGCTTTTGGCACTCAGTCTCATTTGCATCATCGACAATCCCACTCGTGATATTTATCTTGCGGGTGCTCTGCGCAGCCCCGTTTTCGGCTTTACGCTGGATGAGCTGATCTGCATTCGTAAAACCCATCCCGAAGGCACGCTGTTTGATGCGCTTCGCTTTTATTCGGAAAATGAGCATTTTGAAAAGGGACAAGCCTTTTTACAAATGCTAGACCGTTGGCGCGAAAAAGCGACGGGGATGCCCGTAGATAAGCTTTTATGGCTTGTTTATACGGATACCGATCTGCTTTCGCTGATTCACGACGGCGGCACGCGCCGCGCCAATCTGATGCTGCTGTACGAATACGCCCGTCGCTTTGAAAGTTCCTCTTTCAAGGGACTGTATAACTTCATTCGCTATATCAACGACATTCTCGCGGAAAAAGCCACCCTCGAAAATGCGAAGGTGGAGGGAGAATCTGGCGATGCGGTCAAGCTCATCACCATCCATCATTCAAAAGGCCTAGAATATCCCGTCTGCTTTATTTGCGGCACGGGCGGTAAATTCAACGATCAGGATTTAAAAGCAAATGTCGTCATCGAACGCTCTCTTGGCATTGCCTTCAAGCTGTCCGATGAAACGGGATTCGCGCGCTATGACACCCCTATCAGACAGGCAATCATCCATCGACTTTCCTGTGCACAGCTGGAAGAAGAAATGCGCGTTTTGTATGTGGCAATGACCCGCGCAAGGGAACGTCTTTATGTAACGGGAATATCCAAGGATCCCGAAAAGTTGCTTGATAACATTTCCAGAGAAGCCGCCTTTCTGTCACGACATACGATCCTGCAAAACTGCGGTTATTTACGGTGGATCTTGCTTGCGCTCGAGGCGCACAAGGGAGAAAAGCCATTCACCTTGGAGATCGCAAGAGAAATCGTTGAATCTGAAGAACAAACAAAATCCGAGCAAACTGACCCCATCGCAACCGATGCGCTTCGCTCGCTGGTCAGAGAGCGATTCGGTTTCGAATATCCCCATGCCCATGCGGCAAGGCTCCCTGCCAAGCTCTCCGTATCGGAACTGTATCCCACGGTGCTTGACGAGGATGCCGCCGTGCTGTCAGACGATGCACCTGCGATGGATCTGACGCAGATGCGACCGCTATTCCTTGAAGAAAAAACGGACGGTGCCACCGCATCCGAGCGCGGAACCGCCACGCACCTGTTCATGCAATTCTGCGATTTTTCCCAATTTAACACGAACAAAAAAGATCTGCAGAGCCTCGTCGGTGAAGAAATTGCAAGACTTTCACAGATGCGCTTCATCACGCCCCGCGCCGCGGAGCTTGTCAACATCAAACAAGCGGCAGGCTTTTTTGCAAGTGAACTTTTTGCGGAAATTTCCGCTTCACCGAAGGTCTACCGCGAGCATCGCTTTAATGTCAAGCTACCCGCCGAAAATTTCACCGCCGAAGATGAGCTGAAATCCGAGCTTTCGGGCGAGAGCATTCTCGTGCAGGGTGTCATTGACTGCTTTTATGAGAATCCCGACGGCACGCTGACGCTGATCGACT
>JAZTWJ010000089.1:0-13542 GCA_045635785.1 Candidatus Flemingiibacterium sp. | reverse complement strand
CGAGCTTTTCGACTTTGACGTAAAGAATATCGACAAAGAAATCGAGGATATCCGTCTGGAATATAATAAGCATTTTTGGGAGAACTTTGAAAAAGCCGAACAAATTTTGCTCGACGGTCTGAAGATCTATCCTGCATCTATTCAGCTCAAAACTGAGCTATTTGAGCTATATGCCTATAATGTTGATCGTGGCGATGATATCGTCAACAAAGCGTTTGAACTCGGAAGTCATATTATCAGTGTGTCACAGGATGTCTTCTGTACCTGTCGCACGAAAGCGAATATGATTCATATTTACACATATTTGGAACGAGAAAAGGGGCAAGATCATTACGATGAAATAAAACAGATCATCGAAACCCTTCCATATATGTATCCCTATATGATACAAGACAAAATGCGTCTTTCGGCAAGCTATATTAAGGGCGAGGAAGGAATGAAAGAAGCCAAAAACCTTAAAGATATAGAGTGGCAGGAGTTCTTCATAGCTTGCGATCAAGTGGGACATCGCTATTTTGATATGGGGGACTACCAAAACGCAATGATCCATTTTCAAGAAAGTGTGGACGTTATTGAACGGTTTATGTATCCCGACAAGCAGGGCTTTGATGCATATCCAATCGGTGGCACACACGCCAACCATGCTATTACTCTTCTTGATATTGCAACTTGTATGTTCCGTTTGGGCAACACAGACGGCATAGATGTGTTGATTGAAAAATCCAAGCATATTTATTTTGACACATACAACCACATTGAGCTTCGTGATTATAATAAAACTATGCGCGAAATGGTAGATTATTTTACAAAGGAATACAATAAGAAAAAACTCAACGAATATAAACCGCTTGACTTAGGCGAGATTGAAAAGCGAATAGCTCAAAAGAAAGTATAGGTTGCTTTTGTGTCCACAAAAGCAGTGCTTGTCAGGAAAGATAGACAAACTTTCGAGGCGCACAAACCAAAACCTCGCCAACAAGGCGTATAAAAAGGAGTACGAACAAATGCTCGTACTCCTTTTGTTTTTGCAGGTCAACCTGCTCTACGGAAGGTATCCCTTAAGGTGCGCTTTTTTCTTATTCTTTTCCGTTCCAGCAATAGGTGCAGAGCTTGCAAGCAGGAAGCCCCACCGATTCCAGCATATCGTCCAGACGATGGTATTTCAGCGATGTGAAGCCCAGTTCCTTGCCGATTTCTTCAACCATACGCGCATATTCGGGCGTGGTGGGATCGCCATAAAGCGGCAGTTTTTCCTGCAGGGCGTCCATAGAACCCTCCAGCTTGAGAATGACACGACGGGTAATGAGATCCATCTCACTCTTGCTACGGGAGAAGTTGAGATACTTACAGCTGTAGAGAAGCGGTGGGCATGCGGTGCGGATATGTACGCCCTTTGCGCCACTCTGATAAAGGAACTCCGTGGTTTCATGCAATTGGGTGCCGCGCACAATGGAGTCGTCGATGAGCAGCAGCTCTTTGCCGCGGATGAGCGAATCTATGGGGATGAGCTTCATCTTTGCAATTAGACTGCGCTGCGATTGAATGGTGGGCATGAAGGAGCGCGGCCATGTGGGTGTGTATTTGATGAAGGGACGTGCAAACGGTATCCCCGAGGCGTTTGCATAGCCGATGGCATGAGGTGTTCCCGAGTCGGGTACGCCTGCCACGATGTCGGGCTGAATGTGTCCCTTGTCGCGCTTTGCAAGCGCCGCGCCGCAGTTGTAGCGCATCTGCTCCACGTTGATGCCTTCGTAATTGGAGGTGGTGTAGCCATAGTAAATCCACATGAAGGTACAGAAGCGCATCTCCTCTGTGGCAGGCGATATAGTCTCACAGCATTCAGGCGTGAGGTAGACAATTTCCGATGGGCCGAGCTCCTTATAATGGGTATAACCGAGGTTGAGGTAGGCAAAGCTTTCGAAGGAAGCGCAGAAGGCGTCGTCCTTTTTGCCGATGGAGATGGGCGTGCGTCCGAGGCGGTCACGGGCAGCATACAGCCCCGATGGTGTCAGCACCAACATGGTCATGGAGCCGTCGATAAGCTGCTGTGCGTAGCGGATGCCATCCACCAGCGTTTCCTTTTGGTTGATGAGCGATGCCACCAGCTCGGTGGGATTGACATCGCCGCCGCTCATTTCGAGAAAATGGGTATGCCCCTTATCGAAGCAGAGCTTGATCAGCTCATCCGTGTTGTTGATGCGTCCGACGGTGGTGATGGCGAAGTTACCGAGGTGTGAGCGCACAATCAGCGGCTGAGGCTCCGAGTCGGAGATGCAGCCAATGCCAAAGCAGCCTGACATTTCGCCGATATCCGCATCAAATTTGGTACGGAAGGGCGAGTTTTCAATATTGTGAATGGAGCGATCAAAGCCATTCTCTCCATAAACTGCCATGCCGCCGCGTCTTGTGCCGAGATGCGAATGATAATCGGTGCCGAAAAAAAGGTCAAATACGCAGTCCTGCTTCGACACAACGCCGAATAATCCTCCCATAAATGCAAGTATCCTTTCGTAATGGTTCAAGCAATTGCAATCCGAAAGCCCGATGACGGCAAAATCCGCAAATTGGCAATCGCATATGATGTTCTACAATAAAAATATTATATCACATTTTCTCTCATTTTTCAAGAGGGGCGACAAAGAAAATTACAGCAAGTGCATTCGGATATCGAATTTGTGCCGCAGAGAAGCGGACAACGCGGCTTTTTTCGCATAAACTGGAGGTGGCGCATCTTGTTTGCGCCACCTTCTGACGGAAAGGAATGATATGGTGGAGACAAGAAAAAGAAAGCTCGCCTTTCTGGGCGGCGATCCGCGTATGTTGACAGCGGCGGAAAGACTGCGCGAGGCGGGCTATGAAACGTCTCTGTACGGTTTTGAAGGGAAGTGGACGCATACGGGCGTGGTGGATGCGTGCTGCTGCTCCGACGCATGGAGCCCGCCGCGCTCTCTGCTTGAAGCGGCTGTGAGGGCAGGGACACATGCAGAATCAGCGGAGGAAGCCATCAAGGGCAGTTATGCGGTAATTCTCCCATTGCCGTCTGCGGATGGTGAGCGAGTGTCCATGCCGCTGTCGAATCAGTCGCTTTCGCTGGATGCCATCCTCCCATTGATGCGTGCACATGGTGTCAAGCTTCTCTGCGGCGGAAGATTACCGATGCCCTTTGTTGAGATGTGTGAGCAGGCGAAAATCACCGCCCATGATTATTATAAGCGAGAGGAATTTGCCGTTGCAGGAGCGATTCCCACAGCGGAGGGTGCCATCGCCATCGCGATGAATGAACTTCCCATAACGATACACGGCGCAAGTGCGCTTGTCATTGGCTATGGGCGCATCGGAAAGGTGCTGTCGCATATGTTGGCTTCGCTTGGAGCGCAGGTGAGCGTTTCGGCGAGAAAAGCGGCGGATTTTGCGTGGATTAAGGCGGCGGGGTATGCCTGTATCCATACGGAACGGCTGGCGGAAAGTCTCGGGGCGCATCGTTTTGATGTGATTTTCAATACGGTACCTCACACGGTGATAGGGAAAAAAGAGTTGGCAGTCATCGACAGGGAAACGCTGATTGTTGATCTCGCCTCCAAGCCGGGCGGCATCGAAGTTGGCGCGGCAAATGGATATCATACAGTATGGGCTTTGTCGCTGCCCGGCAAAGTTGCGCCGGTTACTTCGGGTGCAATCATTGCCGCAACCATCGACGGAATGCTGGCGGAGGTGGAGAAATGTTAGTGGGCTATGCGCTCTGCGGTTCTTTTTGCACCTTTGAGAGAAGTCTTGCGGTGATGGAACAACTGGCAGCATCCCATGAGGTGGTGCCGATCATGAGCGAGCATGCCGCGGCGATAGATACCCGCTTCGGACGTGCGTCGGATATTTGCGGACGGATAGAGAGCATCTGTAAACGGAGGATCATTCGCACCGTGGCGGAAGCGGAGCCACTCGGCCCGAAGGTGAAGCTGGATCTGTTGATCGCGGCTCCCGTGACGGGCAATACCATCGCCAAGCTGGCGCATGGTATTACGGATACGGCGGTGACTATGGCATGCAAGGCGCATCTTCGCAGCGACCGTCCTCTGTTGCTTGCCTTAGCAAGCAACGATGCCATGTCCGCAAATCTTGCGAACGTGGGCGCGCTGCTCATGCGAAGAAGCATCTATTTTGTGCCGATGGTGCAGGATGATCCGAAAGCAAAGCCCCATTCGCTGGTGGCAAATTTTGAGCGCATTCCCGAGGCGATGGATGCGGCATTGCGAGGAGAACAGCTTCGTCCATTGTTTTTGACCTGATCCGCTTTTTGAAAGCTCTGAAAATGCACTGAAACCCGAAGAAAACGTGGATGGAAACGCGTAGCTTCCGACCATGACTTCCTCTGCAGTGGGTTTTTAGAGCTTTTCTATTGACAAATCGCGCGCGGCGTGGTATCCTAATATGGGAGCATAGGTGTCCCGAAAGGAACAAGGATATGTCTTACAAAATAACCGCGCTGCCGCGCGACAAATGGAAGGGAACCGTGATTCCCATCGGATATACCACCGATCGGTATTTTGATGTGCATGTGGCTCAAGCGACGGATCTCAATGGAAAAATCGGTTTTGATGTAAGCCTGCGCGAGCAGATCGTCGACCCGCCGATCACGCATACGCCTGAGGAATACGACTTCCCCGACAGACTGTACGAGTCCCATTGGAAGGATGCCTTTGCATGGGGCATTGTGGAGGATGGAAAGCTGCTTGCTGTCATTGAAACCTGTCCCGAGGAATGGTCAAATCGCTTGCGTATCACGGAGCTGTGGGTGCATGAATCCCTTCGCCGCAAAGGAGTAGGGCATGCGCTGATCGAGCTTGCCAAGGAACAGGCGAGAACGGAGCGCCGACGTGCGCTGATCTTGGAGACGCAATCCTGCAATTACAATGCCATCGGTTTTTATCTGCACGAGGGCTTTACCCTCATTGGCTTTGACAGCTGTTGTTATGCAAACAACGATCTTTTGAGAAAGGAAGTTCGACTGGAGTTTGGTATGCTCTTCAAAGAGCCGCAAAAGACAGATTCGAGGACTGTGTAGAACCGTAGGAGAATTGAATATGAAATATGATGTTATCATTGTCGGCGCAGGCCCTGCCGGCATTTTTACCGCGCTTGAAATGCGCAAACAGGGCTCGATGAAAAAGATCTTATTGCTTGAAAAGGGACTTCCCATCGACAAGCGCAGCTGCCCCAAAATCAAAACAAGAGAGTGTGTCCAATGCAAGCCCTATTGTCATATCACCACGGGATTTTCGGGTGCGGGCGCGTTTTCGGACGGCAAGCTTTCGCTTTCCTGCGAGGTGGGCGGCGAATTACCGGAGCTGATCGGCTGGGATAAGGCGCAGGAGATGATTGAGTATACGGACAAGATCTATCTTGATTTTGGCGCGGACGAGCATGTGGAAGGCATTTCGGGCGATCCTTATATCAAGGAAATTCGCCGCAGAGCCATTTCCGCGGGACTCAAGCTGGTGGATTGTCCCATCCGTCATCTGGGCACGGAAAAGGCGCAGGAGATCTATTTTTCCATTCAAAAATATCTTGAGGATGCGGGCGTGGAGATGCGTTTTCGCTGCAACTGCCACGACATTATCGTAAAGGACGACGTATGCGTGGGTGTTGTGACGGATGCGGGCGAATTTTACGGCGACGAGATCGTCATCGCCACGGGCAGACGCGGCGCGGATTGGCTGGAGAAGGTCTGCACCTCCCACGGTGTGGAGCATCGCCCCGGAACCGTTGATATCGGTGTGCGGGTGGAGGTTCGCAACGAGGTCATGGAGGATGTCAATCGCGTACTGTACGAATCCAAGCTCATCGGTTATCCAAGACCTTTCAAAAATAAAGTGCGTACCTTCTGCCAGAATCCGGGCGGTTTTGTTTCGCAGGAAAACTACGACAACGATCTGGCGGTGGTCAACGGACACTCCTACAAGGAACATAAGTCGCAAAATACCAACCTCGCCATCCTCTGTTCGCACAATTTCTCCGAGCCCTTCAATCAGCCGATCTCCTACGCACAAAAGGTGGGCGAGCTGACGAACATGCTGGCGAACGGGCATATTTTGGTGCAACGCTTCGGCGATATTCTTGACGGAAAGCGCACATGGGCAAAGGAGCTGGCGCAGTCCAACGTGCGCCCCACGCTGCCTGATGCCATTCCCGGGGATATTACATCGGCAATGCCGTACCGTGCAATGACCAACATTGTGGGCTTTATACAGGCGGTGGATACGGTGGTGCCGGGCTTTGCCAGCTATGAAACGCTGCTTTATTCGCCGGAGCTGAAGTTCTACTCCAACCGTGTCAAGATGGACGAGACGTTCGAAACCTCGCTTCGAGGTCTGCATTGTTTAGGCGATTCCAGCGGATGGACCCGCGGCCTGATGATGGCATCGGTCATGGGCGTGCTGATGGGACGCAGGCTGGCAAAAGAGTGATCAAAAAACACCGTCGCAAACAAAAATTTCACAGGGCTGGCTTGTCAGCCCTTGTGTTTTGTCATTGTGAGGAAGGCATCGGCTTTTTGAGATGTTTTTTTCTTTTTATCGGATGTCCATTTTCGCGGCTCCGCCGCGAAAAGACCAACCCAATTAAACGAAAAATTGTTGAAAATACCGTTGCAAATCGGCAAGAAATATGCTATAATAGGATATAATATCATTGTTATAAGGAGACTTCAAATATGCTTTCGGTAAAGAAACATATTGCCGCCAAGCTGTATGAAAAATTTGCGGCAGCTGCCGCAAATTCCGCCGAACTGTCGGCAGAAGCGTTCGCGGATTTTCTCGAATATCCGCCGGATGAAAAGATGGGCGATCTGGCATTCCCTTGCTTCCGTCTGTCGAAGGCGATGCGCATGGCGCCGCCTGCCATCGCGGCAACGCTGTCCGATGGACTTGCCGATGAGATCATCGGTGAAGTTGCTGTTGTCGGCGGCTATATTAATTTCAAGATTTCGCCTGCCTATCTTGCAGGCAAGCTCCTGCCCAACATTCTCGAAAAGGGCGAAAAATACGGTTCCTTCGATTTCGGCGCGGGTAAAAATGTGGTTCTCGATTATTCCTCGCCCAATGTGGCAAAGCCCTTCCATATCGGTCACCTCGGAACCACCGTCATCGGTCACAGCTTAAAGAAGCTGCACGAGTTCGTCGGCTATCATTGTATCGGTGTCAATCATTTGGGCGACTGGGGCACCCAGTTCGGTAAAATGATTGTTGCTTACCGCAAGTGGGGTAATCGCGAGCAGATCGAACAGGGCGGTATCGACGAGCTGGTGGCGCTGTATGTCAAATTCCACGCCGCGGCTGAAGAAGATCCCGCACTTGAGGATGAGGCACGTGCAGAGTTTTCCAAGCTTGAGCATCAGGATGAAGAAAACATCAAGCTTTGGAAGTGGTTCATCGACATCTCTCTCAAGGAATATTCGAAGACCTACAAGCAGCTTGGTATCGAGTTCGATTCCTATAACGGCGAGAGCTTCTATTCGGACAAAATGCCCGCGGTTGTGGCGGAACTGAAAGAAAAGAATATTATGACCATTGACGACGGCGCGTCCATCGTTAATTTGGAAGAATATAACATGCCGCCCTGCCTCATCTTGAAAAAGGATGGCTCCACGCTCTATCCCACCCGTGATATCGCGGCGGCGATTTACAGAAAAAACACCTATGATTTTGAAAAGTGCATCTATGTCACCTCGGCGGGACAGAGTCTGCACTTTGCACAATGGTTCAAGGTCACGGAAATCATGGGCTACGATTGGACAGACAAGCTCATTCACGTTCCGTACGGCACCGTTTCCATCAACGGCGAAAAACTCGCCACCCGTACAGGAAATGTTATTTTGCTGCGCGATCTGTTCGCTGAATCCATTGCCAAGGTCAGCAGCATTATGGACGAGAAGGGCACTTCGCCCGAAAACAAGGACGCGATCGCGGAAGCGGTGGGCGTCGGCGCGATTGTATTCTATTATCTCTCCAATTCCCGCATCAAGGACATCAATTTCATTTTAGAGGATGCCCTCAACTTTGACGGAAATACGGGCCCCTACGCACAGTATACCTACGCGCGTACCTGCTCCATTATCGAGAAGGCAGGCGGCGTTCCGCAGATTACGCCCGACGCATCCTCTGTCAGCGCAGGTTCCGAAACAGCGTTGCTCAAAACGCTGTCCATCTTCCCCGAAAAGGTGCTGGCAGCCATCGACGAAATGGAACCCTCTGTCATCACACGATATATTCTTGAAGTATGCGCGGCGTTCAACCGTTTCTATCACGAATGTCAGATCGTAACGGCTGAAGATGCAAAGGTACGCGACTTCCGCGTGGCGCTTACCGCGGCAACAAAGAATGTCATCGGCACCGCATTCGGGCTTATCTGCATGAAGAAAACCGAAAAGATCTAAAAACTAGAATGAAATCATAAACAGGAGAAAAGTCATGTCCGGACATAGCAAATGGAAAAACATTATGCATAAAAAGGAGAAGACCGATGCACAGCGTGCGAAGGTTTTCACCAAGATCGGCAAAGAAATGGCAGTTGCGGTTAAGGAGGGCGGTCCCGATCCCGTTTCCAACTCCAAGCTTGCTGCGCTGATCGCCAAGGCGAAGGCAAACAATGTTCCCAACGATAACATTGACCGTATTATCAAAAAGGCATCCTCTGCCGATTCTGCGGATTATGAGGAGATCGTATACGAGGGTTACGGTCCCTGCGGCGTTGCGGTCATCGTGGAAACCGCTACGGATAACCGCAACCGTACCGCTTCCGATGTGCGCCATTATTTCGACAAATTCGGTGGTAATCTCGGCACCACAGGATGCGTTTCCTTCATGTTCTCCGCAAAAGGTGTGATCGTGATCGAAAACGACGGCAAGATTGACGAGGATCAGCTGATGGAGGATGCGCTGGAGGCAGGCGCTGCGGATTTTGCAGCCGAGGAAGGCGTGTTTGAAATTTCCACCGAGCCGGAGGACTTGAATGCAGTCCGCGAGGCTCTGGAAGCAAAGGGCTATGCCATCGCATCCGCTGACAACGATAAGGTTCCGTCGTCCTATGTATCCCTTACGGGCGAGGACGATGTGAAGAATATGACCAAGCTTATCGAAGCCTTGGAGGATAACGACGACGTGATCGAGGTTTATCACAATTGGGAAAATATGCCCGAAGAATAAGCAAATAAGAGAAGTGACGCGGCTTTTGCCGCGGGACCTTTTTTTTAGCCGTTGGTTTTGAGATCGCTTTCGTACTTCTCGATCATCTTCTTAGACGTGACTCCCGTACGACCTGTGAGCCGCTTGCGGCATGAAGCGCTTCGCGCGGCGGATCTTTGTAACCTATCAAGGAATTTTTGCGTGCTGCTGCCTGTGAATATTTTGATCTCAAGCCTTGCCGTTTCGCTGTCATCGGCTGTGACGAAGATTTTGTCAATATATTGGTTGACAAAGGCGGGTGTGATCAGACCGTCGGTTGCATCCTTGATCGCCCGTTCAAGCTGTGCTTTCACGCGGGCAATATGGTGTTTGTATTCCTCTTTGGAGAATGTTTCGCGTTCAAGCTCTGCGATTTGCTCCTCCGCTTCGTTGATTTCTTTGTCACAAGTGTCGGTCATGTATTTGAAGTTGGCATCGCTGATGGAGCCGGATACCACAAGATCCAGCAGCTTGTTTTTCTTTTGCATTGCCGTTTCAACCGCTTTGCGAAGGGCTGCGATCTGCTTTGCAATTTCGCCGTCCGCTTCCATAGCCTTGTACATCTCCGCATAGCTTTCAAGTAAGGCTTCCGCATTGGCGCGGGATTCGCCGAAGGCTTCAAAGAGGAGGGGCTTCAGCTCGCTTTCGTATAGTGGAAAGCTGGGGCAGGAGTCTGCGCCACTGTTGATCTTACCGCTGCACACCCATTTGGAGTTGATGTTGCCGTTCTTATCCTTGGATTCGCGGCGGTAGTAGGGCTGATTGCAATGGGTGCAGAACAGCTTTCCCGTCAGCAGATTTGCGTGGTTGCAGATGCCTTGACGGTTTTTTACATCATCACTTCGGCGGCGGAGCACTTCATTCGCCTTTTCCCATAATTCCTCGCTGACGATGGCGGGGACGATCTCACCGCTTTCGTCCTTGTACATCACCCACTCCTCGGGGGAAAGGAATTTCTGCTCCTTTGTGAACATATCCACAATGCGAACCTTATTGCCGCAATAATAGCCCTTGTATTTGGGATTGGAGATAATACCGGACATGGTGGAGTGGGCGATCTTGTTGCCGTTGTAGTTGCGATAACCTTGGTCGTAGAAAAGCTTTTCAAGCTGCTTCATGCTGTATTCGTCGGTGGCGTATAGTCGGAACAGCTCTCTGACCATCGGAGCTTGCCTTTCGTCGATCACCAGGCGTTTGTTGTTCTTTTGGTAGCCGAAAATGCGGCTGTTGCCGAGAACCACACTCGATTTGATCGCCTGCTGATGCCCGAATTTGACGCGGGAGGACAGTTTGCGAAGCTCATCCTGCGCGATGCTTGACATGATGGTGAGCCGAAGCTCCGCATCTTCATCGAGGGTGTTGATGTTGTCATTTTGGAAGAATACGCCCACACCGCATCGCAGAAGCTCGCGCGTGAATTGGAGCGAGTCAACGGTATTTCTCGCGAATCGAGAAATTTCCTTTGTGATGATCAGGTCGAATTTATTCTCCTTTGCATCGGCAATCATTTCGTTGAAATGCTTTCGCTTTCTCGTCGAGATGCCTGACAGGCCCTCATCTACATAGCCCTGCACATAAGTCCACGCAAAATTTTTCTTGATGAAATTTTCATAGTAAGCGATTTGGTTGTCCAGCGAGTTTAACTGCTCGTCCGAATCGGAGGACACTCTCGCATAAAAGGTGACGCGCAGGGGGATCTCGTATATGGAATTGGTACGCATCCGCTGCCGTGTCGTTAATATATCCATTGGTTTCTCCGTATTGAAGTTTGTTGTATCATGATCTGTACGATAATTATAACACAAAAGAATTGCAAGAACAAGATGGATTTTGTGAAGCGTCAAAGCAGTTTATGTAAACGGGAGCAGATTCTCCCGTTTTATGCCTCTGTACCCGGTCGAGCATTTCGCTGTGAGATCTTTCCGGTCATGCGATGATACTCCTTTTCGGAAATCGTTCCGTGTTCATAGAGATATTTGTTGAAATAATGCAGCCAAATATCCTCGCAGGCACGCCGTGCTCTTTCTTCGGCGGTCAAAGCTTTCGCCATAGAGTCACCTCTCTTTATCCGGCGGTTTCCTTATTGTTGCCAAAAAATCCGGTCAATATAAGCCGGAGGCATGTGATATAAGGAAACAACCGAACGCTTGGAAAATATCCATCAGTTTACAATATCGGTGCAAAATTTTCATAAATCTGTGATATAATATAAAGTACATCACGCAGTACGATGTAATTCTATTTTTGGAGGAACCCCGTGAAATTCTACTGTGAAGAAAAAGAAACAGTCTTATCGGAGCTTCAAAGCGGAAAGGATGGACTCACCTCCGCCGAAGCGGCAAAACGTTTGGAAGCGAACGGCAAGAACAAGCTTGCTGCGGCAAAGGGCAAATCCCTTATTCGCCGATTCTTGGAGCAGTTGGCAGATCCCATGATCATCATTCTGCTTGTGGCAGCAGCCATCAGCGGCGTGCTCGCTGTGATTGAAAACGAAAGCTTTGCAGATGTGATCATCATTCTCGCCGTTGTCATCATCAACGCCGTTCTCGGCGTTTACCAGGAGAGCAAGGCGGAAAAAGCCATCGAAGCCTTGCAGGAAATGTCAGCGGCAACCTCAAAGGTCCTGCGCGACGGCAAGGTGCAGATCGTTCCCAGCGAGGATTTGGTCGTAGGCGATGTTGTTCTGTTGGAAGCAGGAGACTCCGTTCCCGCAGATGCGCGTATTCTTGAAAATGCAAGTCTGAAGGTAGAGGAAGCGGCTTTGACGGGCGAATCGGTCCCCGTAACTAAATTCATCGAAATCATCAATCTCCGCGAAAATGAGAAGGATGTTCCGCTCGGAGATCGAAAAAATATGCTCTACATGGGCAGTACCATTGTGTACGGCCGCGGAACGGCGGTCGTAACAGCCACGGGCATGGACACCGAAATGGGCAAAATCGCAGGCGCGCTTCAGCAAGCAGAGGAGGGAGCGACTCCCTTGCAGCTCAAGCTCAATCAGCTTTCAAAGATTTTGACATGGCTGGTGCTTGGCATTTGCTTGATCGTGTTTGCCGTGCAAATTATCCGTGCGGGAAGCTTTGACTTTGAGCTTGTCCTCAATTCCTTCATGGTATCGGTATCGCTGGCGGTAGCGGCGATCCCCGAAGGTCTTGCGGCGGTCGTTACGGTCGTGCTTTCCATCGGCGTTACCAATATGTCAAAGCGCAACGCGATCATCCGCAAGCTGACCGCTGTTGAAACGCTCGGCTGTGCGCAGATTATCTGCTCCGACAAGACCGGAACGCTCACCCAGAATAAGATGACCGTTGTGGACAGCTTTACCGAGGATGAGGTGCATCTCGCCACGGCGATGGCACTCTGCTCGGATGCGGAGCTGGATGCTGATGACAATGTGACAGGCGAACCCACCGAAGCGGCACTGGTTGCTTGGGCAAACAAGCTCGGCAAGGCAAAATACGACTTAAAGATCACCTTCCCAAGATGCGGCGAAGCGCCGTTTGATTCGGGCAGAAAGATGATGTCCACCGTTCATACCGTTGACGATGCCTATTTGCAGTACACCAAGGGCGCACCCGATGTGGTCATCGGCAAATGCACCCATTACCTCAAAAATGGGGTCGCTGTTCCGTTGACGGAGGAGTACAAAGCCGAAATCCTTCGCGCAAACAAAGAAATGGCTGACAAAGCACTTCGCGTGCTTGCCTGCGCAGAGCGCGTTTGGGAAACGCCTCTTTCATCCTATGAGCCGGAAGTGTTGGAAACGAATCTTTGCTTCACGGGACTTTGCGGTATGATCGACCCCGTTCGCCCCGAGGTGAAGGATGCGATCGTGGAATGCAAGAGCGCCGGCGTTCGCCCGATTATGATCACGGGCGACCATATCGACACCGCCGTTGCCATCGCAAAGGAGCTTGGTATCATCACCGAGGAAACCTATGCCATCACCGGCGCACAGCTCAATGATATGAGCGATGAGGAATTCGCAACGAAATTTATGGATATCAGCGTGTATGCCCGTGTTCAGCCCGAGCATAAAACCAGAATCGTCAACGCATGGCGTGGGGCAGGGTATGTTACCGCAATGACGGGCGACGGTGTCAACGACGCGCCTTCCATAAAATCCGCCGACATTGGTGTGGGCATGGGTATCACAGGAACGGACGTTACCAAAAACGTGGCAGACATGGTGCTGGCTGACGATAACTTTGCCACCATCGTAGGCGCCGTTGAGGAAGGTCGCCGCATTTACGATAATATCCGCAAAGCGATCCAGTTTCTGCTCGGCTCCAATATGAGCGAAGTGCTGTCCATCTTCACCGCAACG
>JAZTWJ010000088.1:0-1513 GCA_045635785.1 Candidatus Flemingiibacterium sp. | reverse complement strand
ACAAGAACCAGCACACATTACACCAAGACCATCACGGTTTTTCAGTTTCATAATGCCACGTGGCGTGTGCCCGAGGTCGAAACGCTGTACGCGTGGAGTAAGGAAATGTACATCTCGCCCAAGGGGCTGGAGAACACCTCGTTGCGCGGTGACAAGTTTTATATAGTCAGACGCTTGGGTGACGCAGAGGTTGCATATGCATATAACACAAAATTCTTTACATACAACGGAAAGATAGGAGAGTAAGGCGATGACCAACAAGGAATGGTTCAAAAAAGAGGCAAAATTCGGTTTGATGATCCACTGGGGCTTGTATTCACTGCTGGCAGGGGAGCACCGCGGAAAGCGCATCGGCATGATCGCTGAATGGGCGCAGGCGTATTTCCGTATCCCGAACGAGGAATATGCGCAGCTTGCAAAGGCGTTTAACCCCATTTACTTTGACGCTGAGGAATGGGTCAAGCTTGCCAAGGATGCCGGCATGAATTACATGGTCGTGACCAGTAAGCATCACGACGGTTTTTGCATGTTCAAATCCGAGTACGACAACTACAACGTGGTGGATGCAACGCCCTTTGGCCGTGACGTGATTGGCGAGATCGCTGCGGTTTGCAAAAAGCACGGGCTGAAATTGGGTCTGTATTATTCGCAGGAGCTTGATTGGCACGAGCCCAACGGCGGCGGTTATCATCCCACGCACCTCAATATTGACGACACGCATTGGACCAACAACTGGGATTTCCCGGACGATGACGCAAAGAATTACGAGCAATGCTTCCGTGCAAAGATCCTGCCGCAGATCCGCGAGATTTTGACCAAGTACGGCGATATTTGTCTGCTCTGGTGCGATACGCCTTTTCAGATCACACCCGAACAATCCAAGGAATTGCGCGATCTTGTCAAGGAGCTGCAGCCCGAATGCCTGCTGAATTCCCGCATTGGTAACGGACTTGGCGACTACGTATCCATGGGCGACAACGTCATCCCCAATGAGTATATGGAGGACATTCTGGTGGAATCTCCCACCACGCTCAACGATACCTGGGGCTTTAAGTATTTTGACGATAACTGGAAGAATGCCGACGAGGTCATTCGCATCAAGAAACACCTCAACGCCCGCGGCGTCAACTACCTGCTCAACGTAGGCCCCGACCACTTAGGACGTATCCCCGTGCCCGCGCTTGAAATTCTGCGCGAGGTTGGCAAGAGAGAGGAATAATATCGATTTCGGTGGGGGCTTGCCCCCTCCGATTTTAAAAAAATAAAAAAATTTTGACAAAACCGTACACTTTTTCTAAAAAAACGCATCTATAAGGGTGAAGGATGCAGAAAGGAGAACGATATGGAAACGAATTACGTCCGCATTCTGAGTGACGAAGAGATCATTGCGCTATACTGGGCGCGCAATGAGAATGCTATCAAACACACCGATGACAAATACAGAGCGTATTTGCTCAAGGTGGCATATAACATTTTAAAAGACATGCAAGACTGTGAGGAATGCCTGAATGAC
>JAZTWJ010000087.1:0-5077 GCA_045635785.1 Candidatus Flemingiibacterium sp. | reverse complement strand
ACGGTTGCGGTCAGGTGCAGTTCGGTGGTAACGGCTGCGGCTGTGGCGGCGGTTATGGCTTCGCGGCGTAAGCCTAAAAAATCAGCTTTTTCGGGAGAACCCGAAAATGGTCGGCATCCCGCCGATGATGTAAAAACCGGCGGCGGGGAATAATCCTCGCCGCCTTTTGAAAGGAGAGAAAAGAATGGCAGAATTTACAGCGGTCATGCTGCAGACTGTTGAGGCTGGCGCGAACGTGCTTTTCACGGAAACGCCGGTACGCGGCAATGCCTGTATCTATCACCGCGAAGGAAGCGGCATCGTGCGGCTTCAGGGCGCGCGCAATCAGTGCCGAGCACTGTATAAGGTGACGTTCGGTGCGAACGTTGCGATTCCGGAAGGTGGCACGGTTGGTCCGATCACGCTGGCGATCACGGTTGACGGTGAGCCGCTGGGCAGCGCGACAATGATCGAGACACCGGCAGCAGCTGAGGAGTTTTCCAACGTGTTCGCGGCGGTGCTCATTGCGGCTGAATGCGGTTGCTGTGTGACGGTCGGTGTGCGCAACATTGGCCCGGACCCGATCGACGTACAGAACGCGAATCTGATTGTCGATCGCGTTGCTTAAGAAAGGAGTGTGAACCATGGGCATGAAGGCGATGAACCAGCTTAAAGAGATGCTTTGCGAAGAGCTGGAAAAGATCACGAAGAAAGGTGAACTGTCTGCTGGCAGTCTGGACGCGGTGCACAAGCTGACCGATACGATCAAGAACATCGACAAGATCATGATGCTTGAGGAAGAGGAAGGCTATAGCGAGCGCGGCGGCTACAGCATGGAAGGCGGCGGTGGTCGCGGCGGCAACCGTGGTGGCGGTGGAAGTCGCGGAGGCGGGGGTCGTGGTGGATACTCTCGCGAGGGTGGCGGCGGCTACTCCGGTGAGGGCGGTGGCGGCTATAGCCAGGACGGCGATTGGGAAGCGCGTGGTCGCTTTGGTGGCGGCAACTCCTATGAAGAGGGCGGCAGCTCCTACGGTGGGCGCAGACGCGATTCTCGTGGGCGCTACAGCCGTGAGGGCGGCGGTGGCTATTCCCGCGCCGAGGGCAAAGAGGAAATGGTCGAAAACCTTAAGAGCATGATGCAGGAAGCTGATGGTCAGATGAAGCATGTGCTCAAACGAGCAATCGAGGAGATTGAGATGGCATAAAGAAAGGGGCGGCAGCGAGTGATCGACTTGCGAGAACTCAATGAGACGATTGACGATATAAAGCGCAAGGGCGGCACGGTAAATGACGCGATCAAACTTGCTATGCTGTATATCGCCAAGGAGCACATGCAGCGCGAAGAAGACGCGAGAAAGCCTACTGAGACCGCGCAGAATTACTCGTATGCCGCTTCTGAGCCGTATCAAAAGGAAATACCTACCAGAACGAAAAAACGCAGGACAAGCCCATTTCTCACGGCGTGTGAAGGTGTTGAGATCGACGATATTCTGGATATCCTAGACGAACACATGGAAGCAATCAATGTGCTGTACCCGAAAGAATATGAAGCGATCCTGCGGAAGCTGGATGAAAACAGAATATAAAAGGAAGTCCCCTTGAAGAAGGGGGCTTCCTCTGTGCTCTTACATTTTTCTCAAGCGCTCTTACACTTTGGTTTGTCCTAAAATGTGGGCAGAAAAGCCCATTTTCACCCTGATTACAGGTATCATCATATGAGAGATTCATCCAACACACCATGATACCCCTATTACTGGGGAGATTTGGGATAAATCGTCAGCGAAAGTTCTTTTGATGGATCTTGATTGCGGTAACATCGCTTGATCTTTTTGTAGATTACACGAGCAACGACAGTTTTGAGAATACGATTCTTCTCAATCGGCTCAGATGCGGCGGCATACAGTTTAAGGGCGTCCTGGATTGCTGGCAGCTGCAATTTGATGATTTCCTCTGTCGATAGCGCGGACGCATCCTCAAGCGACTCTAGCGCACGACGCGCCGCTTCTATCTCTGCGTTCTTATCGTTACGTCGTTTGACAAACGTGGCGGAATCATATGTGCCATCTTCAAATGCAGCAAAGATGCGGTCGCGCTGTGCTACCAGCTTTTCAATGTTTGCCTTGGCGGTTTCTATAGCTTCGCGCCTCGGATCTTCGGACGGAGCAAAGTGGGAGTTTGGCGCGGAGAAGATCGTCACCCAGGCATCCAGCGTATCGAGAATGGTCTGCTCGACTATGGAAAGGGCGATGGCTTTTGTCGGGCAGTCTTTTGTCGTGCAGCGAAGCATGGGATATTTGCTTCCGTTCTTCGATCCGCAGTTGTCTTTTCGGATCATCGACTTTCCGCATTGCGCGCAGAAGACGAGACCGGCGAGTGGATTCTGTGTTGGCTTGCTATTGTGTGTGCGCGTTAGGTCGTGAGATTGCCTTGTTCTCTGGGCAGCGTACCACCAATCTTCTGGAATGATTGCCGGATGCTTGCCTTCAGAAATGATGGGCGTTGCGCACTTTTCTCTCTTGACGACCAACTGACCATTGACGATGCGCGTCACGCTGACACGGTCGTTCCATCGCACCTTGCCGATGTATACCGGATTGCAAGATAGTGTGCGTATTGCGTTTGCTGTCCAAAGATTTCCCTTTGGCGTCCTGCTGCCCATGGCGTTAAGCTGATCCGCGATCGCACTGCCGCCCAGCTTCTTATTGGCATACAGATCGAAGATCAGTCGCACAAGAGGGACCGTGTCGGGATCGGGTTCAAGCGTCCATCCTTTTCCGCGCTGGATCTTTACTTTCTTGTATCCGAATGGAGCAGGAGACTGCCAGAGTCCTTCGGTGGCGGATGATGTGCGACCGGCTTGCAATCGACGCTTGATGAACTTGTATTCACGGCGATACAGCATCATATCGGTCGTGAGATGATCTTCGTCCCAGTCCTCGGTGAGATCGTAAGTGTGCTGCGGCGTGATGATCTTGGTGGAAGAGTATTTGAACGTATTGAGGATCAAGCCCTGATCCATCAGATCGCCTCGCGTCAGACGGGAAATTTCTACATCGAGCACGCCGTCATACAGTCCGGCAGAAACGTCATTTAGCAATCTCTGCATTTCCGGGCGCTCAGACAGACGGTCGCCAGAGATGATTTCGCAATACTCGGCAACAACGTCCAGATTGAGTCGCGCAGCAAGGTCTTGAAGCGTCTTTCTGTGACGGGCTAGGGATTCACCCTCGCCGCGTGCTTCTGCTTCCAGATCGGCGCGTGACTTGCGCAGGTGCATAGCGTAGGGCATAGCTATCCCTCCCTTCAAAAAAAGCCTGCGCGAGGCAGGCTGTGTTTATTTTCTAAAAACCGGGTGTATGGTGTATGGTGTGGCGAGATTGATAAGCATGTCGTTGTTGACGTTTTGCCAGTTGATTTTTTCTAGATCATCTTTTTTAAGACGGATCTCGATTGCATTTCCGTCAAACTCGTTTCCGTAAGTGTCAAGGAATGTAGTTCTTCCTTGAATGTAGCAGGAACTATACTTAATCTTTCCTTCTTTTCCGAGTTCTGCGACAGTCTTGAACATATTCTTAGCATCGCCCATGAAAACTGCATGACGCAGATCGAAGGTGAAATTGTCTTCAAACACGCATTGAATAACAATCATTGGATCGTCGTCGACATCCTGCCATTCTATGGACAACAGAGAATCGCCATAAATCTTACTTGCGTATGCATTGACCCAATCTTGTTGACTCGCAGGGGTAGAAGTCGGTTGCACGGTAGGAGCAACAGTCGGCGCGGCAGTGGCAACATTGACGGGGGCTGCTGTGAGCGCAGATTGTTCAACGGGAGAAGACACGACTGCAGCAGATTCCGGTTCGTTCGGCTGTGTGCTTTCGCTGCCGAGGCTGGTTATGAATGCGGCTACGACTATGAGAATGAATCCCCATAGGACAAAGGACAACAGGCGGGAGAAGCATCCTTTTTTCTTGCGCGGCATATAATCAACCGGTTCATCGGGCCAATCGTTGCGGCGGTTCTTTTTCTTTCCACCGAAAGCCTTACCGATCAAAAATGCGATAACGACAATAACAAGAAGTTCCATACAGAATTCTCCTTTACGGAATCAAGCTTGTGATACCAGACGCTGGATCGTGATAATCGTAATGCGTATAAGCATACACGGCGTATGTGCCTATGCTAAAGGTGATGAGCACGAACACGACGAGCGCGATGGTGAGATTGCGAATAATGGTGCGAAGATAAGTCTGAGTGCTGCCGTCGCTGGAATGCAATTCGGCAAATGCGCACCTTTCGGCTTCCATCAACTCCATGCAGTGCTGTTTGTGCATCTGCTCATGTTCTTCGCACTGGGCAAGGATAGTTTTGATGCGCTCCTGGCATTCGTGTTCAGCTGCTTCGATCAACTGCGAAGTTTTTTGCTCAACTTCTGCAATGCGTTCTTCGGCTTTCTGCTCCGCGATCCTCACGCGCTCATCAGCATGGCGAGACGTTTCTTGTTGCTGGGCGACGGCTTGCACGCGGTATTCTTCAAGGATTTGTGAGACGTTGGAACGGATGAGTGCGGCAAGCTGCGCCATGCGCGCCGCGTCTTCGCTCTCCTGAAGGAGCTTCTTTTCCTGCTCATACGATTCTTCGGACTTCGCGCGCATTTCCTTAATGACAGAATACGGATCGCCGAAGGCTTCTGCGATGAGCCGAAGCGTGTCTTCGGTGTGCTTTGTCACCTTGGCGCTGGCGTAATTGTGGAGAGTAGACATCGGGACGCCGGAAGCACTCTCTAATTCTTTGAACGTCATGCCTTTTTTATGCATGTTCGTTTTTATGTATTCGGCGACACGTAATTTGAACAATAAAATCGTCTCCTTCGCGATTTTATGAATAAAAAGCGCCGTTGTCTCATATGATAATCATATGAAACAGTAGGATTCTGAATTTTTCCATGCATTCAGGACTTTTCATTGAAAATATTCACCCGCGTCTCAATCTTGAAAATGGGTGAAACTAAGCGCATAATGTGCTCAACTAAAGCGCGAAAGCGAGTGAGCGCGATGCGTTCAACCACTCATCGCCCAGCGGTGCAGATCGTACA
>JAZTWJ010000086.1:0-38147 GCA_045635785.1 Candidatus Flemingiibacterium sp. | reverse complement strand
GTTTCATTGTTAAAATCTGCTTCGGGGAGCTTGTAGGCAGGCGCGGTCGTAACTTCGTTTGTACCGGGGTCTGCATTTGTGGTTTCTTCTCCGCTGCCGCCTGCGGTGCCGCAGGAAGCGAGCATCAGCATTGCAAGTAGTGCTGCGATTGTCGACTTGGGGAATTTGCGCATTTGATTTTCCTCCTTGTTGGAACCCTGTATTGGATCCCTTAATAATTTTTTGCGCTTCTACTTGGTTTTGACGAGAAAAACATTGCCAAAAGCGCGGGGCAGTGTTTTTTCGTATGCAGAAGGCGTTCCTTCTTTTTCGGATGGTTACGGGCAACTCCCCATGCGCGATTGCACATGTCAAAAGGCGTGCCATGCGAAAAATATGCGATATATGAACAGTATCGGAATTTTTCGCAGGATCCCTTGCGTCAAGAAGTTGACAAAGTAATCTTCATCATACATTATATCAGGAAATATGCCTTATGTCAATAGATTATTTCGCGAAAATGGTAATAATCGTAACAAAAGTGCTTGTAATATGCCGCATAATGTGATATAATGGTTACAGAACATTAAAATCAAGGAGGAATGAACCCATGCAGCTGCTTTTTGACCCCGATGTAACCGTTACCGACAGCAATGTGATCCATACCATGGTGACTAACGAAACACGGCAATCCTATGTACATATGCGAACCCAGCACGGACTCATTCTGCGACTTGGCGGCAATACCCATTACAAGTTCGACGACCATGTGATCGTCAGCAAGCCCGGAGATGTGATGTTTTTGTCCAAAGGGCTTGCTTATACGCTGGATCAGCGGAATGACGGCGAATGCATCATCATCAATTTCTCTACTCTCGACGAATACGAACCGCAGGTGCGTGTGTTCCATCCTCGCGGCGGACGGTTTGAAGAGCTGTTTCGACGTGCGCTTCGCACGAGAAACGACGAAAGCCGTTGCGGTGAAAAGGCGGCTTTGTACGAGATTTTGTTTGATATCTGGAAGCTGCTGCAGGCAGAATATTTTCCTGATTCAAAGGTACAGCTGCTTGTGCCCGCCATGGAAGCCTTCCAATGCGGTGCGCCATCCTCGATGGCAGATCTGGCAAAGCGATGCGGAATCAGCGAAACCTATTTTCGACAGCTTTTCAAAAATGTGTACGGAAAAAATCCTGCAGAATATTTCCTCGGTCTGCGCGTCGACGAGGCGAAGCGGCATTTGCATCACGGAGCGAGCATCGGCGCGGCTGCGGCTGCGGTGGGATTTACCGACGCGAGCTATTTTACGAAGGTTTTCCGCCGCGTGACGGGCATGTTGCCATGCGAATATCAGCGTGAGCTGGAGCTTTAATATGCGCGTTTCTACCTGGCGATTTTTTCGGTTGATATTGACAAACTTTCTCTGATATGGTAAAATAGTAGCGAAGTAACAAATTTGGAGGGATGGAAATGACACAGGAAAAGAAGCGGCTTCAACTGATGATCGCCTTCGGTCTGTATTGTCTGGCAATGGTCGTGCTTTTGTTTGTTGTCGTCCCCTTTGACGGCATGCGAAGTGCTAACAGCGGTGCCGCCGATGCAAATTTCCGTGATTTTTCAAATTTCATCCCGTTTGGCACCATCGTTTTATATCTCACAGGGCTGGCGGATCAGACCTTTTCTGTGGGTGCGGTCATCGCCCTGATTTTGGGGAATCTTGCGTTGGCTATTCCGCTTGGAGCCATGCTTCCCGCGCTGTTTGAACGGATGCGTTGGATGTCTGCAACAATCATAACAGCGGTCGCCGCCAACTTTGTGTTGGAGTTTTTCCAGCTGATGCTTCGCATCGGCTCCTTCGATATCGACTGCCTGATCCTGCGCGGTATCGGTGCGGCGATCGGATTTTTGCTTTGGAGAATATTCGCTGTCCGCGCCGCACACAATTAAAATAACAGAAAAACGGCTTTGGCATGATCGCCAAAGCCGTTTTTTCCTGCGATTTTTGTCGCTCGTTCGGTAGAAAAATATGTCTTACAACGACTTTTCTGCTTGCTTTTCTGCGACATCGCGCGCCGCATCCAGCTTGCTGTTGCGGAAATAAAGTGCCACATCAACAGAGATCATGATGAAGTTGAGAACGTAGAAGAAAAAGCTGAGGAAAAACAGAAAATTGCTGTGCCCGAGGGCTGTGTATTGGATGATCTTACGGACGATGCCGCATGCGTAGCCGAGAAGCAGAAACACCTCGAAAAAGAGGCTTTTTCCCTTAGCGGTACGCGAGATCAGCGATTTGCGGATGGAGATTGGCCAAGACAGACCGAAACAGAATATTGTCAGTGCTTCCAAGAGATTGGTTAAACCTTCCATGATGATCACCATGCTTCTTTCAAAGAGAAGCTTCCTTTTTTCATAATTTCAAATTTTTCGGACACAGATACTAAAAAAGTCGGTCCTTGTTATAAGTGGGGAGCAGCATCGGCGAGACGGCATCCGTCTTGATGCCCGCCGCCTTGCGATCTGCGTCAAATTTTGCGATGTGGTCAAGCGTCAATTTCCCAACGGTTGTGACTTTTGCCCTTGCCGCGGCTTCTTTGCCTGCCGTGCGGCCGAAGACGATGATGTCGAGCAGCGAATTTCCCATCAGACGGTTGCGCCCGTGAATGCCGCCCACCGTTTCGCCCGCCGCAAAAAGATTTTCCACATTTACTGTTTCGCAGTCCGAGCGGATATCCAGCCCGCCGTTCTGATAGTGCAGGGTGGGATAGACTAAAATCGGTTCGGTGCGGATGTCGATACCATAGGCGGCAAACATCCGCATCATGGCGGGAATGCGGCGCTCGATGGTGCCTTCGCCGCCGATTTTCTCGATCATCGGTGTGTCAAGCCAAACCGCCTTGCCGTTTCCCGTATCCACGCCTTTATTGCGATCGGTGCATTCGCGGATGATGGATGCCGCCGACACGTCGCGTGTTTCGAGGGGATGCATGAAAACCTCGCCGTCACGGTTGACAAGCTTTGCGCCGAGGGAGCGCACCTTTTCGGTAACCAATGCACCGAAGACCTGTTGCGGATATGCCGCGCCGGTGGGATGATATTGGATTGAATCTGCGTAGAGCAGGCTTGCACCCACGCGATATCCCAGCACAAGTCCGTCAGCGGTCGCGCCGTAATGATTGGAGGTTGGAAAGCCCTGATAGTGCATACGTCCCGCGCCACCTGTGGCGAGGATGACCGTCTTTGCACGGGCAACCAGAAGCTCCTTTGTCTCCATATTCATGAGAATTGCGCCTGCGGCTCTGCCGTTTTCATCGAGAATCAGCTCGATGGCTGCGGTGAAGTCGATGACGGGAATGTCGCGATTCAGCACCTCGTCACGCAGTGTGCGCATAAGCTCCGCGCCTGTATAATCCTTTGCCGCATGCATGCGTTTGCGGGAGGTACCGCCGCCGTGTGTAGTGATCATGGTGCCGTCGGGCTTCTTGTCAAATTCCACACCCAGCTCACCAAGCCATTTGATCGCCTCGGGCGCTTCGCATACCAGCTTTGCCAGCAGATCGCGCTTCGCGGCAAAATGCCCGCCGCCGAAGGCATCGAGAAAATGCGTGGCGGGGGAATCGCTTGGCTTGTCGGCGGCTTGGATGCCGCCTTCTGCCATGACGGTGTTGGCGTCTCCAATGCGGAGTTTGGTGATGATCATCACAGTTGCTCCCGCATTGTGGGCTTCAATGGCTGCCGAGGCGCCGGCACCGCCGCCGCCGATGATCAGCACGTCCACGTCATAGTCGGGATTTGCGAGATCAAAATCCTCTGCTCTGATGCGAGAATTGGCTTCGAGCATTTTGGCTAACTCGCGGGGAACCCTGTCGCCTTTGTTGGGGCCAAAAGCAAGCTCTGTAAACTCGCTTTCCTTATGGTCGGGGTGATAAGCGGCAAGCAGAGCTTCCTTATCCTTTGCAAGCATACGGGGAGGTTCAAAGGCGATATTTCTTTCGCGAGCCGCTTCCACCGCTCGCAGGGATTCTTTGAACTCATTTGCGTACATCTTCATGACCGGGGCTTTCGCGCTGCGAAAGCTTCCTTTCTTGGTTTTTGCGGATGGATTCGGAGTCTGAACGTTCATTCAGATATAATATTTATTATTTTTCAATGTCACGATGATTGTACAGCTCCCTTAGTTCATCCACGGGCTTGCCCATCAACGCTTCCATCAGCTCGTTGAAGGTGCCGTTCTCGATCTCGCGGACACGGTTTTCGAGATGCTCGGATCTCGGCGCAAGATACTTGCCGTTGATGCGGCGAGCAAGCATGGCAACTTGGGGGTGAGAAATGCCTGCGGGACAGCGGGCGGAGCATACGCCGCACATGACGCAGGCGAAGGATCTCTCCGCGCATTTTTCAAATTCGCCGCTGCGAGCGTAGGCGATAAACTGCATGACATTCAGCTTTTGCGTGCAGGACTTGGTGCAGGCATTGCAACCGATGCAGGAATAGATCTCGGGATAGAGCTGCATCATGATCTGCTTGGTGGGAGATACCTTTTCCATGTCGTAGACTTGCTTCACCAGAGGGAAGAAGGGAAGCGTCGCCACATACATATCGTTTTCCACCTTGGTTTGACAAGCGAGGCATGCCTTCAGCTCGCGCTCGCCCTTGATGCGGTAGACGGTGGCGCAGGCACCGCAAAAGCCGGTGCGGCATCCGGAGCCGGGCACCAGCTGATAGCCCGCATATTCCATCGCGTGCATGATCGTCAGATTGTCCGGCACCACATACTTTTTGCCGAACAGATAGATATTGACTGTTTTTTCCACTTGATCGCCGGTTCCTTTCTGTGCGATTTTTGCACTGATTTCATTGAAAGCAATGAACCATATAAACATTATAACACTTGTACGTGCAGAAATCAAGTCAAAATGTGTGATTCCGAGACAAAAGAATTGCGAATTTGCTTGCATCTCGGTTCTTTTTGTGTTATAATGATTGTATTCTTCCATTAATAATTTGATAAGGAATGCTGGGATCATGAAAAACATCAAATGCTTATCCGGAGCCACTCTCAAGCACATTGCGCTGATTACCATGCTCATGGATCACACCAATAAAGCGATCTTGTTTCAAATACTGGAGCTTGACAGCCCCTCTGCTTTTCTGATATTTTGCAGTGACCTTTTCAGCATTTTGGGAAGGATCGCCTTTCCGATCTTCTGTTTTCTGCTGGTGGAGGGATTCTTTCACACTGGCAATAAGGCGAACTATTTAAGAAATCTCATGATATTTGCGGCGATCTCGGAGATCCCCTTTGATATGTTCCTTAGCGGCAGGCTGTTTTATGTTCAGCATCAGAATGTCTTTTTCACATTGACCGTCGGATTTCTCATGATGTGGGGAATGGATGCGATCAAGGAAAAGACAAAATATTGGCATGTGCCTGCCATTTTGTTGATCGTCGTCTGCTGCATTGTTGCGACAATGGGGGAGATGGATTACAGAAGCAAAGGTATCCTTGTGATCGCGCTGTTCTATCTCCTTCGCACGATTCCGCTTGGATCCCTTGCGGCGTTTCTTCCGCTTTGGAGAACACCGTGGGCAATCTTGGGATTTTTGCCGACGCTTTTATATAACGGAGCGCGCGGCAAGCAGTGGAAATGGTTCAATTATTGGTTCTATCCGGCGCACTTGCTGATCCTCGGCATCCTTCGTATCTTTTTTTAAGTTTGGTGCGTATATTTCATACAAAATCAGCGGCGGTGAAGCTTTCACCGCCGCTGATTGCGTTATTGCATGTTGCTAAAATTAAATCTCGGTCTTCTCGTAGAATTCCACGCGATTCTTGATGCACTCGGCAATTTCTACCGACTGCAGGCAAGAGCGCACGTCATCCTTGCATTTTTCGCCGCGGCGTACATGATCGAAGAAGTTCTTGTTTTCATCATAGAAGCCGTTGGTGATGTACATTTCCTGCGAGGAGGTCATGTCAAGTCCGGAATATTCAGCCATCACCTTGCCGTCTTGCACATGCACCAGCTTGCCGGGCGCATCATAGCCGTCCCAAACCGGCGTTTCCAGAATGTAGGTATGAGAGGTTGCGTTTACGCAGACTCTCTCCACAACGATACCCGTGCAGGGGCAGAAGCTGAGAAGCGCTGTCGCACCGTTTTCAAAGGTGCAGGTGATATATGTATTGCATACCTTTTCGCCAATATGGGGAAGCTCCTGATACATCAGACGAACCGTCTTGTAATCGCTGCCGATGATCGCCTTTGCCGCATCAATTCCGTGAATAGCCGCGGCTTCAAAAATGGGCTCTCTGCGCTTGAAACGGTAGAACTCATAGCGCAGATTCTGCAATTCGCCTTCCTTCAGCTGAGCAATTTCATCCTTCAGCTTGGTAATCATAGGCATGTGGCGTCTGTTGAACGCAACCTGGTTGATGACACCGCTCTTGTCAGCCGCCGCGATCAGCTTTAATGTTTCTTCTCTGCAAAGTCCGGGCGGCTTTTCCATTTGCGTGGGATAGCCGAGGCTCATGACATCGCTTGCCACATCGGCAACCAGACGCTCGGGAACGATGACCGAAACGGCATCCGGCTTTTCGCAGGCGAGCATTTCGTGCATATCGGTGTAATGACGCTCAAAGCCAAATCTTTCTTTATAGGAGATGGCTCTTTCTTCGTTCATATCACAGCATGCCGCAAGAACCACATCCGGATTCTCATCGGCATATTTCCGCATGGAGGGGCCGTGGACCAATGCGGAATGTCTTCCGCATCCAATAACACATATTTTCATTTTCGTTTGCGACTTGTATTACAAGTCTTCCTTTCTGTAGAATTTTTGTGGATCCTGTTACGCGGTTTTCCGCTTATAAGCAGACCGTTTCACCGGAACGTGACGAGGAATAAATGGCATGGATCAGCTCCAGGCTTTTCAGAGCCTCGGTGCCGTTCACAGCAGGCTCTTTGCCGCTGAAGATCGCATCACAGAAGTCAAGATACTGCGCTCTGTGGGAGGCGGTATCCACCGATGCATCGCGGAAGCGTGTGTAAATGGCGGATGGATCCAGCAGACGGTCAAATTCTTCACGGGGACCGGATTTCAGCTCATAGGCAAACAGCTTGTCGTTGCGAATGATAAACGTGCCGTTCTCGCCGTAAATCGACAGCTCGGTATAAAGTCCGGGATAGGAAGTGGTGGTGCCTTCAATGACCGCATGCGCGCCGTCTTCAAAGCCGACGATGGCAAGCCCCACATCCTCTGTGCCGGGAACATCGCTCCCGTCGGCAGCGTGGGAAATGTTTGCAAAATTCAGCCGATTCAGACATTTTCCGTTGACAGAAACCGCCTTGCCCATCATAGCAAGCAAAAGATCAATATAATGGATCGATTGATTCAAAAGCGCACCGCTACCCGCATCGGCATGCCATTTTGTCGCGGTATAATACTCCTCTGCGCGATATAGGATGCAGTGTGTGCTTGCCCACAGGATTCTTCCGATATCGCCGCGTGCGATGGATTGCATGATCGCAATGGCTGCTTCGTCATATCGGTGCTGAAAAATGACACCGAGGCTTACATGATGCTGTTTGCAGCAGGCGATCATCTGCTTGGCATCGTCAATTTCGATGGCAAGCGGCTTTTCGCACAGGATATGCTTGCCGGCGGCAGCGGCTTTCAAAACGATTTCGCAGTGTAAAGCCGGCGGCAGACAAATTGCTATCGCATCCATATCAGCGGCAAGAAAGGCATCTGTATCGGTATAATCCTTACAGTTGAACTCCGCGGCAAAGCCGGCGGCGGCGATGGGATTGGTGTCGCATACCGCTGTCAGTTCCAGAAAATCAATGGAGGTTATCACATTTGCGTGACATCTTCCGATTGCACCGCAGCCGATGATACCGAATTTTAATTTTTTCCCTGCACCGATTCCCATTTATTTCAACCTTTCGATTGCTTCCTTGGTGTATTGGCAGTCCAGCGAAACATGGTCCTCGGACTTCGGATAAACGCCTACAACTACCGCGTCAGTGGGTTTAATGTTTTCAAATGCCTCGTAGAATGCATTGCGGACGGTTTCCTGGGAATCGCAGCGGCGCGCCGCACCGAGGATCTTGAACGCAAGGCAGGGCTTGGGTGTATTGCGAATGGTCTTATACATGATCGGAATATCGGATTCGTCGAAAATTTCCGAACCGTTTGCTTTTCCGGTGATGGAGCTGCTTTCGCGATCCGTTCTGCTGATATTGTAGACGCATGCCATGTAGAAATCTACGCCCCAATTATGCTCCTCTGCGTATTCGATGACCTCGGGCATGTGGGTGCCGAGACCTGCGGGAACGCCCTTGCTCTTGATGACATCAATGCGTCTTTTCAGCTCGTCATATTCTTTTTTCTTGAAAAGGCTGTCGGTGATGGAGCCGTGATGATAAATCGCGCAAGGCTTATACTGCATGATCTGGTTGATATGTCCGTCGTAAGAAATGAACTCACCGCCGGTCATGCAGATCCAATTCAGATCGCCGCCATCCTGGCGAAATTCGTGAATGATACGCATGATGTGCATATCGCCGCGCAGAAGCATGGAGTTGATGCCGCATTCCTTGCAATGGAAAAGCGTCTGTTTGATTTTTTCTGTGGAAAAGAAGTCACGCATTTCCCAGTCTCTTTGACTGCTCCAATGCGAATTGCCGCTGAAGGGATTTCCTCCTACGATCAGGCGGGTGACATCGTTTTGTCCGAGCTTTATGGTTGGCAGCATGGTAATTCTCCTTTTATTATTTATTCTTTTAACCGAGTTTTTCTCGATGCTCTCGGTATCAAGCAAAAGTTTACGGGGATCGCACCGGATACATATCAATACTTAATTATACCATATTTCAGCCAAAATGTCAATATTATATATGCTATTTTATTAAGGAAACTGTTTCTTAACATAGACAAATATGCAGCACATCGCCACGGGCGATGTGCAACGAGAACGCAGTTAGTTTGTACGAGGGAGGAGCCTGCAAGCGTTCTCGCATCGCATTTTCTCACACACCGAGAACGCCATAATAAAAACCTCGCCGAGAGGCGAGGTTTTTGTATTGGCGCGCCTGGCAGGATTCGAACCTGCGACCTACCGGTTCGTAGCCGGGCACTCTATCCACTGAGCTACAAGCGCTTGTCTTTTTGACTCGTATATTATATCATATCAAAATGCGCTTGTCAATACAATTTCCAAAAAATTTAGGGAAAAACTTGTGTGCGTCAGATCGCATCAAAATGCTTGTTTTTGATAGTTAATTCAAGAATAAAACCCAATCGCTATCGTCCGGCGGCACAAAGCTGAACGTATCTGTCGGCATCACGGTACCCGCCGTATGAAGCGTTCCGTCCTTCGGATTTAACCAGCTGATGTTCATCTGTCTATCAAACGCTCGCATGTCGATCCTAATAGCTCTATCCTCATCAACATTCTCAAGATCCATCAGATACGGTCTGTAGGCAAGGGCAAAGCTTCTGTCCGAAGCGATCGCCAGATTTTTTGTCTTAAACCAAGCGTCCTCGTCGGTATCATAGGATGGGTTGTTTTGAATGGATTCCATCGCTGGCTCAAGCTTCCACCATTCGATCGTTTGGAGGAATTCATACAGCTTGGAAAGCTGAGTCGTTGCGGGAAACGAGAGCGCCTCATAAAATTCGGGCAAATTATCCCAACCCTTGTTCCAAATGCCGGCGGCTCCGTATCCATAGCCCATGGAGCCGGACAAAAGAGACTGATATGCAGTCATTCTGACCTGATGATCGGCGCAGATCTGACCGCCCTTGAGCTCGTTTTCATACCACGCCTCAATATTTACGACGGGCTTCGTTACACGCGGATTTTTATAAAGCGCAATGGTCCATTGGATCGCGCGGCGACATACCTTCATATAATTACCGCCATTGTGTCCGCTTTGGAGGAACGCCACATCCGAATAGGGCTTTTCCATAAAATATTTTGAGGTGGGGCTATATTCGGAGCCGTCCATGAGCAAGCTCTCTCTTGGGGTGTTGGGGTGCAGTCCGATCAAATTCCGCGCGGATGCTTTTCGAATACCCTCGGCAAGCACATCGTAAGAAGCATCATCTTCTCTGTCAAAGGAGGGAGAATAAATGACATAGTTGCCGTTGTATCTCGCCGCGATCATTTCGCCGTAGCGTTCGACATCGTCATAAACCACTCTGACGCATTTTCCTCTGATATTGATCAGCGCCGTATGCAAGCCGTTCAGCAAAACAATGATGCCGCTTTCGTTTGCGTAACGGATTTTTTCATCCAGCATGCGATAGTATTCGGGATTCCAACGTTCCATGTCGGCATTTTCCTTGCAGCCGCCGACTTCACCTTCTGTCATGGCAGAGTAGAGCTGTGCGCTGATACCGTCAAAGGTTTTAATATCCAGATTGAAGGACGTATTGGGTGCCACCATGACAACATTAAAGTTCTTTTTTGCTCTGTCGTCGATATAATCCTTCCATTCCTGCATCGTGCAGTTGATAATACCAAACCAAAATGTATCTGCAAGATAGAAAAACGGCTTGCCGTTTGCAAAGGTCAAATATCTGTTATTGGAGCTTGCCTTGATCATTCCGTTTTTGTAAAGCGGATTGCTTCCCTCATAGGGCTTGACCTGCACCGTTACGCTATGGTCGTGGAGTCCCAAATCCTTACTGTTGCTGCATTGCGTTGTAAGCGTCCAGCTTCCTGCGGAGGGAAAGATGTTTCTGACAACAAAGCGGTTTTCGCCGTCCCAAAAGGCTTTGGTCGTGGTTTTTTCCTCAAGGTTTGAAAAAGTTACGGTTACATCAACGCCGCCCTTATTTGGGCCTTGATACGGATTTTTGTACGATTCTTGTGCGAACAGCACATATTCCCAAGGCTGTCCGACTTGTACGGTGTTCGTCTGATACATTGGCAATCATCCTCCGTGTAAAATGAATTTTTTCTACAGTCATACAGTTATTATACCATATATTTTCAATATTGCAAGAGCGCTTGTCATTTCTCGCGAGAAATTTCTCGAACGGTGCTGCTCAATCACCACTGGCACCGACAAAAAAACCGTCCTATGGACGGTTTTTACTGGTGGGAGCGGGTGGATTCGGACCACCGAAGTCACTGACAACAGATTTACAGTCTGCCCCCTTTGGCCGCTCGGGAACGCTCCCCAATATTCAGCTTGTTGCAATTTCACAACAATGGTAGTATATCATATCTGAAAATGTTTGTCAATACATTTTTGAAAATATTTTGGATTTTTCGAAATCAGAAACAGATGCGGCGCTTTCGATGACAAAATCAATCATCTCCGCGTATTTTATTTGTACACGGAGATGATTGATTCTATTCTTTCGTTGTTTCTTCGCAGATATGCTCTACGGTTTTATTGGAAAGCAGCATTTTTGTCAGCTTTGGCAGATTTTCATACAGCCGCGTGCGGTCGATATCCGCGATGGAGAGAAGCAGCTCGCGGAGCAGGGAGATCTGCCCCTGCCTTGCAAATACAATGGCGGCGATGAGGATCACCAGCGCAGTCAAAATGAGATCTATATTTTCAAGTAGGATTTCCAATTATTCACCCCTTTTCATGCCGATGTAGAGCTTCTTAAACAGCTCATTTGCCCAGCGATACTGTGCAAGATACACCGTCTCCTCGGGAAGCAGTCCGCAATGATAGCGGATGACCTCCGCCAGATGGGCAGGGGAGGTGTCGTGTACCGGGCGAAGCGAGCGGGTTACCAGCTTGTCTGCCAGACGGGTGAGGATGGATTCGCCCTTTTCGTGTCGGAGAATGTAATCCATCGTTTGATCCTCAAGCGGTGTGCGCGTTTGAATGATCCGCTTTGCCAGCGGCGCGAAGCCGAAATTGAGATCAAACTTGCCGCACACACCTTCAAGCGCGCCCGAGCCGTTGTACTGATGCATGGCAAGCCGATCACCGGCATGGGTAGGCTTGCCGCCCGTGCCGTAATGTGCCTGCCATACGGGGTAGGGGATAGCATCAAGGTCAATGAAATTTAAGATGTGATCCGTATTTGTATAATGACAAACGGCAAAACCGTCCGCCGCCACCACGTCTAAAAATCGCTTGATGCTCTTTGAAAGCGCGTCGCGGCTTTGAGAAAGCAGCCACGGATTGTTGTAATTTTCCGTATCGCAGGCGAGATAAAGCGAGAGCTTGCTCCGATACGGACGGCAAACGGAGAGGAAAAATTCCGCCTCTGTTTCCGCCTCCGATTCATTGGAGGCGGTGAAAAAGTGATACGCGCCAACGGGAATGCCCACTGCCGAAAAACCGTTCACATACTGCCCGAATCGGGAGTCCGCGAAGAGATAGTGGGAAGCGGAGAGGGCATGTCCCTGACTTGCTTTGACCATGGCGAAGCGTACACCTGCCGCCTTGATGGCGGCAAAGTTTAAGTCGCCGTTCCATTTTGAAACGTCAATGCCGAATAATGCCATAAATATTCATCCTTTCTTTTTACTGGGGGGCTTTTGAAACGATCTTCGAACCCTTGCATGTTGTGTCTGTTCAAGTCCCCCGTCATTTTGCATGCAGATAAACCGCGGATTTCTCACGCATGAAGCGGTCGAGCTTGGTCGATGCCTCCCGATGGGCGGTAAGCTCCGCCTCGCACGCTTCCTCGGAGGTGATCGCGCGCAGTGCCAGGGTGTTCGCTTCAGAAAGCCTGCCTGCCGCCGTAAGCGCCTCCACGCGCATGACGTTTTCCTCAACGCGATCTTGCTCGTGGGCATCCAGCTTTTTTTCCAGTCTGTCAATGCGGCGCAGTACCAATCCGCTGACCAGTCCCGATGCACCGAGAAACCCGATCAGAGACTGCAATATCCCTTGGAAATCCTCCATTTCTACACCTCCTTCTTTTTTTACCATTATATCATGAGAAAAACCGCCGCCGCCCACCGTCTGCTTTCGTTCCGCGCCGTTGATTTAGATAAAAATAAAAGCGAAAGCATGAGCGGATTTTCATGCTTTCGCCGTTTCTTTCGTGTTTGTCAAATTTCATGGCATATGTGACAGGCGCTCCCGTTTGATAAGCAGTCCGTCTTCAAAGTGATGCCTTTCAAGGCGGAGTATTTTGCCGTAGATGCGAATACAAAGACGGTATGCGGTGCGCTCCGTTTTTTTGCCTTTACTGCTCGTTTCAACGATCGGATTGACGGGCGCGACGCTTGCATTTGACACCGCGTCCGTTTCATTTTCGCAAACGGCAGAAAATTCCGCTGTCCAAAGTGGAAAGCGATAGCGTTTTCGTCTGTCCTCGCAAGCAATGTATGCCTCTTTTGCCATGGGAAAGATCCTTTCCTTTACCGATTTCGCAAAGGCATCGGCGGCTGTTGCATAGAAGGTGCTTGTGTATTGCACGCGCAGGCAAAGAATGCGCGCGCCGTCCTCTGCCGAAAATAGCTGTTCGCAAAAAAATGTCTGATCCTGCTCCATAGAAAATTTCCATTCCGTCCTTTCGACTGTGATGGTTGCTTGCTTCATAATTATGATTTCAAAGGCAATTTCATGAATGATACAAATTCGGTCGAAAAATTTCGGAGAGAATCGGTTAATCTGTGATTGATTTACATGGAAAAATATGATATAATAAATGGGTACCTTAACTTATACTGGAGAAGGATTATGATCATTGTAGAATTTCTGAAGAAATACGGTTGGCTGTATGTTCCCGGATTCATCTTTTTGATGTTGAACTCTTATGTGCAGACACGCGCACCCGAGGCGCTTGGTGATGCCATTGACATTTTGTCAGAGCCCGAGCCTGTGCGCGAGGTTTTGATGCGGCAGGCGGGCATCATCGCTCTCATTGGCTTGGGAACCTTTGTACTGCGATTCATTTGGCGTCTTTTTATCATCGGAAACGCACGCAGAATGGAGATCTTTATTCGCGAAAAGCTTTACTTAAAGCTGCAGTCGCTTCCAGTCAGCTTCTTCCGTCATCAGACCAGCGGCGAGCTGATGGCATACGCCATCAATGACGTCGGTTCGGTGCGTATGACCTTCGGACCCGTGCTGGCAATGGGCATCAACTCCATTGTCACCGCAATTCTATCCATTTACGGCATGGTGATAGAAGTGGATGTGATCATGACTCTGCTTGCTCTGGCACCGGTGCCTTTGGCGCTTTTTGCCACCTCCTTTCTCGGCTCTCAGGTACAGAAAAAATCCTTGCGTGTGCAAAAGCTGTTCTCTAGTCTTTCCGGCTTTGTAAACGAATCCATTTCCGGCGTTAAGGTCATCAAATCCTTCGCTCGCGAACAAACGCGCGAGACGAATTTCGATAAAATTTCTACCGAAATGCGGGACGCTAATGTTTCGCTTACTTATACTTCGTCGCTCATTCATCCTGCCGTTACCATTTCCTTTGGTCTTTCCTATACCATCGCGCTGGTTGCGGGCGGCAATGCGGTCATCGCAGGAACCTTGAGCGCGGGTGATCTCGTCACCTTCCTCGGCTACCTGATGCTGGTACAGATGCCCGTCGTTCAGCTTGGAAACATCATTCAGCGCATTCAGCGCGGGCTTGCATCCTACAAGCGTCTGAACGAAATTTTCAAGGCACCCTCGATCCCCGAAAAGGATTTTGTCATGGATCAAAAGATCGCGGATCGCTTCAAGCCCGACGTGGAAGCATCGGCTCTGACCTTCCGCTATCCCGATGCGGAAGAGGGTCAGGATGAGATGCTGCGTGATGTGAGCTTTCGCGTAAAGGCGGGCGGCACCCTCGGTATTACGGGTCCCACCGGCTGTGGAAAATCCTCACTCTTGAACATCATCGCCAAGCTGCAAAATGTGGAAAACGGCATGCTGCGTGTGGGCGAATGGGATATCAATGATATGCCTGCGGCAACGCTGCGAAGCTTCATGGGCTATGTCCCTCAGGACGGCTTCCTGTTCTCCACCACCATCGCGGAAAACATTGCCTTCGGGACGGAAATCGACATGGACAGAGTGCGTGAATGTGCGCGCATTGCTTGTATTTGCGATGAGATTGAAGCCTTCCCCGAAGGCTTCAATACCGAGGTCGGTGAGCGCGGAACTCATCTTTCGGGCGGACAAAAGCAGCGTGTCTCGCTGGCGCGTGCGCTGTACCGCAATCCAAAACTGCTACTCCTTGACGATACGCTTTCGGCGGTGGATAACATCACCGAGCATCGTCTGATCGAAAATCTCGGCTTGGCATCGGAGCGCAAGTCCGATACCACCATTATCATTGTCAGCCATCGCCTTTCCGCCCTCGAGCATTGCGATGAGATCATTCACATCGAGGATGGCCGTGTTACCGAGCGCGGCACCCATGCGGAGCTGTTGGCGCAAAACGGCGCCTATGCCAACACTTGGCACAAGCAATGCGAGGAAAAGGAAGAAAATGATAAGGGAGGTGATCTCTAATGGATCAGAGTCGCATGCGAAAAGGAAATTTTTCCAAGGAAGAATATCAAAGTTTAGACAAACGCTCCAACGTTATGCGCCTCGCTTCCATGATGAAGCCCCATCGGAATAAGATGCTGCTTTGCGTGCTTTTTGTCATCATCGTGAATGTGGCGGAGCTGATCAAGCCGCTTGCCGCCGCAACTGTCATTGATGATTTTATCCAAGGCGGTGTTGAACAGCACGGGCTTTATTCCATCACAGGCATCGGTATCGGATATTTTCTGCTGATCCTTCTCGGCGCGGGCTGCAGCGTTCTTCAGGCGCGGACGATTACTTGGGTATCCCAGTCCATTTTGAATACCATGCGCCAGGATGTGTTCCGCCGCATCCAATCGCTATCCATAAAAACCCTTGACCGATACGGTACGGGCAGACTGATCACCCGTGCCACCAACGATATTGAAACGATCAATGAATTTTATTCGGACGTCTTTCTCAATCTTTTCCGCGATGTTTTTCTGTTAGTCGGTATCGTGGCGTTTATGCTGTCGCTGGATGTGATGCTGGCGCTGATCTCATTTCTTTGTGTGCCGGTCATCATGCTGATCGTTATCTCCATCCGCCGCATTATCAAAGAGAACTTTAAGTTCATCAAGCTGGTGACGGGTATGATCAACGGCTTCTTCAGCGAAAACATCATGGGCATGCGAATCGTGCAGGTTTTCAATGCCCAACAGCAGAAGTTGGCGGAATTTCGCAAGCTGAATAAGGATTATTTTAAGGGAACCATGACGCAGGTGTTCCTCAACACCATCCTGCGTCCGTCCATGGAGCTGATCAATACCGCCATCATTGCGTTGCTTGTTGCGTATGGCTACGGGCGTATCACCGGCGAAGTCAACGCTTTGGATGTGGGCATTCTTTATGCTTTTACCAACTATGTAAAGAAATTTTTCGATCCTATCAATGACCTCGCGGAAAAATATACCACCGTTCAATCTGCATTCGTTTCCACGGACCGCATCTATGAGCTTCTCGACGAAAAGGAAGTGGAAGATCGCGTGGAAGGCTACGCGCCCGAAACCATTCGCGGCGAGATCGAATTCCGCGATGTATGGTTCGCTTATACTGACGAGGAATGGGTGCTTCGCGGCATCTCCTTCAAGATTCCCGTGGGTGCAAAGGCGGCATTTGTCGGTGCCACAGGTGCGGGAAAATCCACCATCATCAATCTGATCACCCGCAGCTATGAGATCCAAAAGGGTGAAATTCTGATCGACGGCGTGAACGCGCGCGATTGGCATCTGCCCACACTGCGCGCAGGGGTGGCAACGGTGCTGCAGGATGTGTTCCTGTTTACCGGAACCATTCGCGAGAATATCGATATGGGAGCGTCGCTCCCCGATGAGGAGCTGAACGACGCGCTCAAGCTCTCCGATGCCTATGAGTTCATTCAGCCCATCGGCGGCTTGGATGCGAAGGTTACGGAGCAGGGGCTCAATTTCTCCACCGGCGAAAGACAGCTTTTAAGCTTCGCGCGCGCCATTGCGTGCAAGCCTGCGGTTTTAGTTTTGGATGAGGCGACGGCGCACATTGATACGGACACGGAAATTCGCGTGCAGAAGGCGATCGAAGCCGCATCCCAAGGCCGTACCAGCATCTACATTGCGCATCGTCTTTCGACGATCCGCAAGAGCGATATTATCTACTATCTCAAAAACGGTGTGATCTTCGAACAGGGAAATCACGACGAGCTGATGGCACTTTGCGGCGAATACGCAAAGCTGGTCGAAGCGGGTGAAGAATAAGATCGCACCAAGTTCACTACTTATAAAAGAGGTGCCGCAGCAAATGCTGCGGCACCTCTTTGGCTTTTGATAGCAAGTGTTTATGAAAGCGCTCCGTTTTCCATTTTGATGATGCGGTCTGCCATGGCTGCGATCTTAGGGTCATGTGTGACCATAACCAGTGTCTGATTCAGCTCGCGGCGTGTACGAAGGAGGAGATCTATGAGCTCCGATGCGGATACCGGATCGAGATTGCCTGTCGGCTCATCGGCAAACAAAATATCAGGCTTGTTGATCAGTGCGCGGGCGCATGCGACGCGCTGTTGTTGACCGCCTGAAAGCTCACTTGGAAGATGATTCAGGCGATCGGTAATGCCGAGCATCTCGCACAATTCACCGAAATAATAGGGGTAATGGGTCTTGCCAACCACCTTTTGCGGCAGGAGAATGTTCTCCTTTGCCGTCAAAACGGGAAGCAGATTGAAGTTTTGAAAAATAAACCCGATGCGCTTGGAGCGAAATTCGGAAAATTCATCGTCATCCATGGCGTAAATATCGTTGCCCGCCACATAGACCTGCCCAGCGGTAGGCTCATCAAGCCCTGCCAGCATATGTAACAACGTGGATTTGCCCGAGCCGGACGGACCGATGATGGACACAAATTCGCCGCGTTTGACGGTCAGATACACCGCATCCACCGCTTTGATATGCACATCTCCCTGAAAATAGGATTTGGTCAACGCACGCGTGACCAGCACGTTTTCGGGATCTATGCCTGTGGTTTTGGGAATAGCGTGTCGTTTTTTCATGGCTAATTTCCTTTAATTTTCAAATTCAAGGAGGTTGACGATGGTGGAGCGCTTGAAAAAGCGCCTGAGAGATCGTGCGATGCCGCCGAAGGTGGGCGGTAAAATGAGGACTGCTCCGCCGAGTACGGCGATGGCGATCTGCGAGAGGATCACAAAGATGCTGACCGCATCTCCGGTTGGCATGCTGGAAATATGCGGGCGTGTATCGCTCATGATCAAGAAAAATATGGCTGCTAAAATAGCGGTAATGCTTGCTTTGATCGCGGCTTGCACCGTTGCCCGTCTTCGAATGCTCTGCTTTTTGCAGCCGACGGCACGCAGAATGGCAAATTCATGCGACCGCGAGTCGGCGGATTGCCGCACAGCGACAAAAGTGACGGTGATGGAGGTGGCGAAAAGCAGCACCGCCTGCACAATATGATAGATGGCGATCAGCCATTCACCGCCGGATAAATTCTGCCCGATCATTGTCAGACAGAGGGTGAAATACCAGAGAGGAAGCGGCAACATCAGTGCGAGAACAAGCGTATTCAACGCGAAGCTGACGCGGGTGCGGGTCAAATAGAGGCGGTCGTAGATGGCAAGATTCTGCGCCTTTTCAAAGCGAGGCGAGGTTTTTGAAACGAAGGAAACGCTGTTTTTCTCGATGCCGCGCAACAGCTCCATAATGGTGCGGTTGTTGTAGAGCATGCAGACTGCCAGACATCCGAGCACAGATACGGACACCATCATCAGAGCAACGACGATCATGGCGCCAAAGGGAAGGGTTTCGCCTAAATTCAGATAAACGGTGCCATCGTTCAATTTTTTCGTGCACAAATTGTATAGCGTGGTGACGATGCCTGTTACGATCCAACTCACGGGAACTGCAAACAGATTGATGAGAAATGTCTCGATACAGTTGATGAAAACGATCTGCCGCTTTTTCATGCCAAATGCACGCATGGTTCCGAACTGCGAAAGATTCTGTCTGTATTGCTCGGAAAAGAGGATCGCCATGGTGGAGCCGAGGAAGCAGGCGAAAAGTTGCATATACATGGCAAATTCGGGACGAATAATGTAAGAGTCGACGGTCAGACGGCAGAAGCTGGCGTTCTGCACCTCGATACGGATGAAGCTTTCCTTGGTGTTATGTACCAGCCACTGGTCAAAGGTCATACCGCCGCGGGAGGTCTCCCACGGTTTCCAGCTGCTCGTCATGCTGCTACGCACCAATTCCTGTATGCGCTCGTAGCTTTCGATGTACTGCTCGCTGTGATAGAGATCAAATTGATCAAATATATCCCGTGCAAGGGCATTGGAGCGCAGTACGTTGTCCCAATCCACGCGAACGCGCAGCTCGTAATATTGAAATTCGCCGAAGTGGTTTTCCACATCCACGTCATAATAAGCCTGTACCCATGGCTGACTGATGATGTGCGCACGCTCGGCGGTCGTAGGTTCGCGCACATCAAAATGATAATTCGTTTCCTTTTCGGGCATGACTTCGGCGCGCCAGCTTGCGTCAAAATAAAAAAGCAGCATGTTGAGCGCGGTAAGAATTGCAGCCGATACAAGCAGCATGGAGAGCGTTCGCCTGAGTCGTCGGCGCAGTTCGTGAAATGCGAAGTAAAACGAAACCTTCATAGACGGACCTCCAACCTGTTTTCTATTGATTCAAAAACTTTGTTAGCTCGCCTGTTTTCGCATCGTGATAACCAAGCGCATAGAGTGAGCGGAGCTTTTCGGGATCCTTTTCCATGCGTTCGATACCGAGCGCTTTGGTTGGTCGCAGTATAAACGCACTGCCGCTTGACGATGCGCTCTCGCATATAGTCAGCGAATCGTTGTAATCTTCATGCCGTCTGCGGGAGGCTTCCACGAGTTTCGGAAAGCGTGCATAGCGCAGAGCGATGAGCTTTTGGGAGGAGGATGGCTGCTTGACAAAGCCCGCAGGCTGTGTCAGAACAGCCACGGCGCGTTTGTGATGCGCCAGCGCATGGCGAATGGGGATTGAGTCGCAAACACCGCCGTCAAGCAGATTGCCGCGCGGCGTTTTTACAATGCGGCTGACCAGCGGCATGGAGCTGGATGCGCGGACATAGAGAATATCCGTGCGGGCATCCTTGATGGGTATGTACTCCGCTTTGCCGGTTTCGACGTTGGAGCAGACAGCGATCAGCTTAGACGGATTTTTCTCGAAGGTATCATAATCAAAGGGGAAGAGCTTGTTTGGGATCGTGTCATAAAGGTATTTTGCGCCGAAAAGATCGCCTGTGAGAAGCAGGCTTCTCGCGGAGCAGTACCGCCAATCGTCAAGGCATCCGATGCCGATGTCATACGCTCGCCCGCGCTGTTTGGAAAGGTAACTCATGGCATGGCAAGAACCGGCGGAAACGGCGTAAATGGCAGGAAAGTGTATGCCGGCCTCAAGAAAATAGTCAAGCACACCCATGGTATAAAAGCCGCGCATGCCGCCGCCCTCCAAAACCAGGGCGGTGTCGGAATGGATTAAAATATCACGATTCATTTTTCTTCTTCGATAAAAAGCTTGTACTCCATCGCGTCACACAGAGCCTCGAAGCTGGCTTCGATGATGTCCGAGGACACACCTACGGTCGTCCAAACGCGGTGTGAATCGGTGGATTCGATCAAAACGCGAACTTTTGCGGCGGTGGTGGAGTTGGACTCGATGACGCGCACCTTGAAGTCGGTCAGCGTGACATCGGACAGCACGGGATAAAAGACGGACAACGCCCGTTTGAGCGCCGCATCCAACGCATTGACGGGACCGTTACCGAGGGAAGCCGCCATTTCGGTTTTGCCATCCACCTCAATTTGGATCATAGCAGATGCTTGCAGCTTGCCGTCGGTGGATGGGAAATCATCGGTGGATTTATATAACACCACATTAAAATGGGGACGGTAATTCATTGCCAGCTTGCGGGTAAGCAGCTCAAAGCTGGCATCCGCCGCCTCAAATTGGTAACCCTCATGCTCCAATTCCTTCAGACGCTCGGTGATGAGCGCGGTCTCGGGCGAGGTGCGCGAAAGTGTGGGCATGATGCTCCGCGCCTTTTCGACGATGGTACTGCGTCCCGACATTTCCGAAAGCAGCAGACGGCGCTTGTTGCCGACAAGCGCTGGGTCGATATGCTCATAGCAGCCCGGCAATTTTTCGTTGGCGTCGATGTGCATGCCGCCCTTATGGGCGAAGGCGGATTTGCCCGTATAAGGCTTGGTGTGACGGATGGTATTATTGCCGATGTCGGAGATCCGACGGGCAGTTTCCATCAGTGTATTCATCTTGACGGGCGAATTTTTGCCGCATTGCATATTGCATTTTAGTGTAAGATTTGGTATAATAATACTCAGGTCACAGTTTCCGCAACGCTCACCCATCCCGTTAAAGGTACCCTGAACTATGGATGCGCCCGCGGAAATTGCCATAAGAGCATTTGCCACAGCGAGTCCCGCATCGTCGTGCGTATGTATGCCGATGCGTTTGTTCGGGAATTTTGCCTTCACGGCGGCTGTGACAGAAGCGATGGTATCGGGCAGAGCACCGCCGTTGGTGTCACAGAGTGTCACCGCATCTGCGCCCGCATCAAATGCCGCCGCCAGAACGGCAAGGGCATGCGATGCGTCATAGGCATATCCGTCGAAGAAATGCTCCGCATCAAAGATGATCTCATCCGTGCGCTCTCTGAGAAAGGCAACGGTGGTTGCAACGATATCGAGGTTTTCCGATGCATCGACGCCCAGCACCTTTTGTGCATGCAGAAGATGCGCCTTGCCGAAAATCGCCACCGTCGGCGTTTCGGCAGAGAGCAGAGAAGAAAGCCCACCGTCCTCCTCCGCCGAAAGATTGCGGCGGCGTGTGGAGCCGAATGCGACAAGCTTTGCCGTTTGCAGGGATTCGCGGCGCGCCTTTTCGAAAAATTCCGCATCCTTGGGATTGGAGGCGGGATTGCCCGCTTCGATATAGTCCATGCCGAATTCATCCAGCGCACGCAGAATATGCAGTTTATCCTGTACGGAATAGGAGATGCCCTCTCCTTGCGCTCCGTCGCGCAGGGTGGAGTCAAAAATTTCGATGATCCTTTGACGCTTGTCCATATAAACCTCACTCGAAAATGATCGTTGGAATTGTTTTTTAATATCAATGATTATATTCATTATAAACCAGAACCGTAAAAATGTCAAGAAATATTAAATTTACGAAGATTTTACATTCGGTATATTGTTGTAAACACATTTTTCATGTATAATAATCTTAATTTGCGAAAGAAATTTGAATTTTTTATGAAGTAATAATGAGGAGCCGTATCTATGGATTTTTTTAATGTGCTAACTCTTTTCGGCGGGCTGGCTATGTTCCTGTTTGGCATGAACTATATGGGAACCGGTCTTGAAAAAAGCGCGGGCGGCGCTCTCGAGCGCGTGCTGGAGCGCATGACCAATAATCCCATCAAGGGCGTTATTTTGGGTGCCGTTGTCACGGCGGTGATCCAATCTTCGTCCGCAACCACGGTTATGATCGTGGGCTTTGTCAACTCGGGTATCATGAAGCTGAGTCAAGCGATCGGTATCATCATGGGTGCCAACATCGGTACCACTGCCACTGCGTGGATCCTTTCGCTGAGCGGACTTTCGGGCGGAGAATGGTACATTCAGCTGTTCAAGTCGGACTCGCTTGCGCCCATTGCGGCTGTCATCGGCCTTATTATGATGATGATTTGCAAAAACGACCGCAAAAAAGAGATCGGCTCCATCTTCCTTGGTTTTGCGATTTTGATGTTCGGTATGTCTGCCATGTCCGATGCGGTAGCACCGCTGAAAAGCGATCCTAATTTTGCGAATATTCTTCTTCTCTTTACCAATCCTGCGCTTGGCGTCTTGGCGGGTACGGTTTTGACCGCCGTCATTCAATCTTCCTCTGCATCGGTCGGTATTCTTCAGGCTCTTTCCAGCACGGGTGCGCTTCCGTACTCCGCTGCCATGCCCATTATCATGGGTCAGAATATCGGTACCTGTGCGACCGCACTTCTTTCGGCGATGGGTGCAAGCAAAAATGCAAAGCGCGCATCCTTTGTGCATCTGTATTTCAACCTGATCGGTACGGTTATTTTCCTTGTCGTTTACTATCTGATCGATGCATTTATTGGCTTCCCCTTCACGGATGATATGGTAACGGCGCAGGGTATCGCAACCATTCATACCTTGTTCAACCTCTCCACCACAGCCGTTTTGTTGCCCTTTTATAAGCTGCTTGGCAAGCTGGCGGAAAAAACCGTTCGTGAGCATTCCAAAAAATCCAAAAAAGAGGACGATCAGCAGCAGCCGCTGCTTGACGAGCGCTTCCTCTCCTCGCCCACCTTTGCGCTGGAGCAATGTGTCAGCGTCACGGGACGCATGGCGGCAATTTCCGGCGATGCCATCAAGCGCGCGCTGGATCTGGTGGCAAATTATGATGAGCATGAGGCACAGCACGTTGTCAAGGCGGAGGATGAAGTGGATTTGTACGAGGACAAGCTCGGAACCTTCCTCGTCAAGCTGTCCGCACGCGATCTTTCCATTGATGACTCGCAGACTGCCACCCGTCTTTTGCATAATATCGGCGACCTTGAGCGCATTTCCGACCACGCGGTGAATATTCAAGAGGCGGCAAAGGAAATGATGGAAAAGAAGATCACCTTCTCCGACGATGCAAAACGCGAGCTTGAAATCATCAGCTCCGCCGTGTCGGAGATCATTGACCGTACCATCAAGGCATTGCTCCGCAATGATCTCACCGCAGCCACCGATGTGGAGCCGCTGGAGCAGGTCATCGACGAGCTTCGCGACCAGATCCGTTCCAATCATATTGATCGGTTGCAGGAGGGCAAATGTACCATCGAGCTCGGCTTCATTCTGAGCGATCTGCTGACCAACTACGAGCGCGTTTCCGACCATTGCTCCAACATTGCCGCGACGATGATCAAATCGGCAGAGCAGTCATACGAGACGCACAAGTATTTGAATGATCTGAAGAATTCCAAGAACGAGCATTTCGAGGCGGAGTACAAGAACTGTCGCGAAAAATATGCGATTTAACCGAAAATCTCTGCCCTTCATTCAAACGTAATAAAAGGTCGTGTATCATGAACGATACACGGCCTTTTTGCGATGGGAGAGGGAAAAACTTTGAAGTGCGCGTTGCGGTCGTCGATGGGAATGCATTTATTCTTGTGCGATCAGCTCCGATACGGTGACGAATTCAAAGCCGTCGGCAAGCAATACCGGGATAAATACTTTTAACGCGGCAATGGTGGGGGAATCTCCGGCAACGAAATCGTGACAGAGGATGATGGAGCCTTCACGAGTGTTTTGCATGACGTTTTGTGCGATCTGATCTGCAGGCGTGTGCGCCCAATCGCGGGTATCCACAGTCCAAAGCACCACGTCGTAGCCGAGCTTTGCGGCTACTCGTCGCACCGGATCACCGCACGCCCCTTCGGGCGGCCGAAACAGTGCGGGGCGGTAATTTGCAAGCTCCTGAAGAAAATCTTCCGTCGCGGTCAGCTCCTTTGCAAGCGAATCCTCGGTTACATTTTTGATGTGCGGATGGGACCATGTGTGGCTGGCGACCTCATGCCCCTCGTCTAATTCACGCAAAACCAGCTCGGGCTGACGTTCGGCGAGCGATCCTACAATAAAAAAGGTCGCAGGAATGTCATACTCCGCCAAAATGTCAAGAATTTCCGCAGTGTGGCGATAATGGGGCCCGTCATCAAAGGTGAGGGCGATGCGCTTATCGTCCGTCTCGCCGCCGAACCAAACGTCTGCCAGGTCCTCCGCCGATGCGGGCTGAATCATCAGAGACGCGATCCGAAAGGCAAGAAGCATGGCACTTGCCGTTCCTTTTAAGTGCCGCATAGCTCCGTCAAATCGCCGAAGCGATAGCCCTGCTCCTCTAATTTTGTCAGAAATTCATCAAGAATCGCCGCATTGGTCGCGCTTGTGGGATGCAGAAGAAGAATCTCTCCGTTGTGCAGCCGATCCATCAGCGTTTTCATCGCCGATTCGGCAGACGGCTGCTTGTTATTGTCCCAATCCGCATATGCACAGCTCCAAAAAACCGTGCGGTAACCCATTTCGCTGACGATTTCCAGATCACTTTTGTCAAAGGTTCCTTCGGGCGGGCGATAGAGCTTTGCTACCTCATGCCCCGTCAGCTCCTTACAAAGCGCTTCCAGACCTCCAAGCTCCGCCTCAAAAAGTTCCCGTGAAGCACCTGCCATGTTTTTGTGCTTCATCGTATGATTGGCGACGGTGTGTCCCTCATCGAACATGCGGTTGATCAGCTCGGTATCGCGCCTTACGAGATTTTCAAGAACAAAAAACGTGCCCTTGGCACCGTGTTTTTTCAAAATGTCGAGGATCTTTGCGATGTTGCCGTTTTCGTAGCCCGCATCAAAGGTGAGATATATCACCTTGTTTGTGTCACTTGCAGACTTGTCGAGATATACACCGCCCACATCTTCGATGAATGCGAATTCGGGCGGAAGCGGCGGCGGGGTGTGATCCTTGGTCGGCTTGCAGTACCAATGGAATCCATTTGCCGACAGATTGACAGCGAAAACTGTTGCAAGCAGCCCCGCTGTTATGATTTGTGCAATTTTTTTCAAAGCAGCATCTCCGTTTCTGCGGCAAAGCGCCGCAGACTTATTTTCTCCCGAATATTTTTCGTTCACCCCTTGATTTTTATGGACAAATAGGGTATAATAGTATTATGGGAAGTTTTTGCAATTTGCCCTTGCGTGCCCATTGCGATATTGTTGTATATTTTGCTCCAATATGCAAAAAAATATTCATTATTGTGCAAATGTCTGCAAGCGAGAGATGAATATTTATATATCATTATGCAGCATAAAACTTGATTTTATTCGAAAAACGGTGTATAATATATGTATAAATCAAATTTTACTCAAAGAGGTACAGTACAATGAAAAAAGAAAACATCAAAAAAGTCGTTCTTGCATATTCCGGCGGTCTGGATACATCCATTATTATTCCGTGGCTGAAGGAAAATTATAATAACTGTGAGGTTATCGCCGTTTCCGGTGACGTTGGACAGGGTACGGAGCTGGACGGTCTGGAAGAAAAGGCGATCAAGACCGGCGCTTCCAAGCTTTACATCGAGGACCTCAAAAAGGATTACATCGAAAACTACATCTGGCCCTGCCTGAAGGCGGACGCAAAGTATGAGGATTATCTCCTCGGCACCTCCCATGCACGTCCCTGCATCGCAAAGCGTCTGGTGGAGATCGCCATCGCGGAAGGCGCAGATGCCATCTGCCACGGCTGCACCGGCAAGGGCAACGACCAGGTTCGCTTTGAGCTGACCATCAAGGCGTTTGCGCCGGATATGGCAATCATCGCTCCCTGGCGTGAGTGGGATATCAAGTCCCGCGACGAGGAGATCGATTACGCCGAGGCACACAACATTCCTCTGAAAATCAACCGCGAGACCAATTACTCCAAGGATAAGAACCTGTGGCATCTTTCCCACGAGGGTATGGATCTTGAGCTTCCGTCCAATGAGCCGCAGTACAACAAGCCCGGCTTCCTTGAGCTCGGCGTTTCTCCCGAAATGGCTCCCGATAAGCCTACTTATGTTAAGATCCATTTTGAAAAGGGTATTCCCACCGCGCTGGACGGCGTGGAGATGGATGCGGTTGCGCTTGTTACCAAGCTCAACGAAATCGGCGGTGCAAACGGCATCGGTCTGCTCGATATCGTAGAAAACCGTCTTGTTGGCATGAAATCCCGCGGCGTGTACGAAACTCCCGCAGGCACGATCCTTTACAAGGCACACAACGTTCTTGAAACCATCACTCTTGATAAGGAAACCTTCCACTTTATGCAGGCACAGATCGCACCCAAGATGGCAGATCTTACCTACAACGGTCAGTGGTTTACTCCTCTGCGTGAGGCGCTTTGCGCATTCGTTGATAAGGTGAACGAAACCGTAACCGGCGATGTGACCCTCAAGCTTTACAAGGGCAACATCATGAATGCCGGCGTAACATCGCCCTATACGCTGTATGATGAGCAGACTGCATCCTTCGGCGAGGACGAGGATTACAACCAGGCAGATTCCGCAGGATTCATCAATCTGTTCGGTCTGCCCATCAAGGTCAAGGCAAAGCTTGACGCAAAGAGATAATTTTTTACACCTTCGGAGCGTTCGGCGGCGAGCCGCTGAACGCTGTCGAGGGCGAAATCCTTTCATATGGCAAGGCTTTCGCTCTCAAAATCTCCACATCCTTGGCTGAACCGCATGATGGATCAACCAAGGTGTAATTCATTTTTAGATAGGAATTTTGAATCTATGAAACTTTGGTCGGGACGCTTCAAAAAAGATGTTGACAGCCGTGTCAACGATTTTAACTCGTCCATCTCCTTTGATGGCAGAATGTACCGTCAGGACATCACAGGCTCCATTGCCCATGCCACCATGCTCGGCGAATGCGGCATCATCGAAAAAACCGAGGCGGACAAAATTGTCGCCGCCCTCCGTGAGATCCTCGCGGATGTGGAAAGCGGCAAGCAGGAATTTTCCCTTGACGCGGAGGACATCCACATGAATGTGGAGACGATTCTCACCGAGCGCATCGGCGATACGGGCAAGCGTCTTCATACCGCAAGAAGCCGCAACGATCAGGTTGCGCTCGATATTCGCATGTATCTTTGCGATGCCATCGTTGACGTAAAAGCGCGCGTGCTGGAACTGCTCTCCGCCATCTCCGAAAAGGCAAAAGAGCATACCGATACGGTCATGTCGGGTTATACCCATTTACAGCGCGCACAGCCGGTTACATATGCACATTACATTCTTGCCTATGCACAAATGCTCATGCGCGACTATGAACGTCTTTGCGATACCGAACGCCGCACCAAGGTCATGCCGCTCGGCTCGGGAGCGCTGGCATCCACCACCTATCCCATCAATCGTGAGAGAGTGGCTGAGCTGCTCGGCTTCCCCGCAGTTACGGAAAACTCCATCGACGGCGTTTCCGACCGCGATTTCGTCCTTGAGCTTGCCTCCGATCTTTCCATACTCATGATGCACATGAGTCGCTTTTCCGAGGAGATCATTCTTTGGTGCTCGTCAGAATTCGGCTTCATTGAGCTGGATGACGCATTTTCCACCGGATCGTCTATCATGCCGCAGAAGAAGAACCCCGACGTTGCCGAGCTGGTGCGCGGCAAGACCGGCAGAGTATACGGCGATCTTATGGCACTGCTCTCTATGATGAAATCCCTTCCGCTTGCCTACAACAAGGACATGCAGGAGGACAAAGAAGCGATTTTCGACGCCATCGACAATACACTCATTTCTCTTGAGGTCTTCACCTCCATGTTTGCCACCATGACCGTCCGTGCAGACCGTCTGCGCAAGGCGGCGGCGCGGGGCTTCATCAATGCCACCGATCTTGCGGATTATCTCGTAAAGCGCGGCATGCCCTTCCGTGATGCCTACAAGGTTTCGGGAACATTGGTTGCCTATTGCATCGACAATCGCAAGACGCTGGAGGAGCTTTCTCTCGACGAATTCCGCGCCGTATGCGACAATTTTGACGAGGATGTATATGCGGCGATCGATCTTTTGAACTGCGTCAACGGCAGAAACGTTCGCGGCGGTCCCGCAAAGGAATCGGTGCTTCGTCAGATCGCCATTTTGGACGTATTTCTAAAAGAAAAACAATGAACGAAATCACGCGCGAAAGGAATCACGCTATGAATAAAATCAAAGTCGGCATCATCGGTGCCACCGGATACGCAGGCGCAGAGCTTGCAAGACTGCTGGTCGGTCATCCTATGGCGGAAATTGTCGCGGTAGCTTCTGTTTCCTACGAGGGACAGAATTTTGCCGAAGTATATCCCAATCTCAAGGAGATCATCCCCATGACGCTGGAGGGCGTGGACGAAACCATTCAAAAGAGCGATGTGGTGTTTGCATCCGTTCCGCACGGCGTTTCCGAGGAAATGGCGATCAAATGCAAAGAAGCAGGAGCGATTCTCATTGACCTCGGCGCAGACTTCCGTCTGCATGATGAGGCGGACTATAAAAAGTGGTATGGCAAGGAGTACAAGCATCCCGAGCTTCACGAGAGCGCGGTTTACTGCATTCCCGAGCTCCACCGCGATCAGGTGAAGAATGCTCCTGTTATCGGAAATCCCGGCTGCTATCCCACCTCCATCTCCCTTGCATTGGCTCCTGCGATCAAAGCAGGGATTATCGAAATCTCGCATCTTATCATCGACTCCAAGTCGGGCGTGACAGGTGCCGGTCGCGGACTCACCCAGGGAACCCATTATCCCGATACCAACGAGGCGTTTGCCGCTTATAAGGCAGGTGCGCATCGTCATTGCCCCGAAATCGAGCAGACACTTACCGAGCTTGCAGGCGAAAAGGTGAAGGTTACCTTCGTTCCCCATCTTTTGCCCGTCAACCGCGGCATCGAATCCACCATCTACTGTCAGCTGACGGAAAAGGGTAAGAGCCTTTCGATGAAGGAGATTCACGCCATCTGGTGCGATTTCTATAAGGACGAAGCCTTTGTTCGCATCGAAGCACTCGGCGGCTATGCGAATATTAAAAATGTCAAGATGTCCAATTACTGCGACATTTCGCTGCATCTTGACGAGCATGCGGATACGCTGATTCTGTCGTCCTGCATCGACAATATGGTCAAGGGTGCCGCAGGACAGGCGATTCAGAACATGAATATCCGCTTCGGTCTTCCCGAAAATGTGGGACTCACTATGGTCCCCCCCGCATTTTAATTGATGAAATGAAAACAGTTCTGATAACGGGTGCATCCCGCGGCATCGGTGCCGCATGTGCCCTCACCTTCGCGAAAAAGGGATGGCGAGTGATCGTAAATTACAACGCCTCCGAAGAAGCCGCTCTCGCTTTGGCGGAGAAGATCCGCGCGCTTGGCGGAGAAGCACAGCTCTGCAGGGCGGATGTGGGTGTCGAAGACGACTGCAGACGGCTTGTGGAATTTGCAGAGAGCTTTGGTCCGCTTGATGCGCTGGTCAACAACGCGGCGGTGGACCTGATGGCGCTGTTCCATGATGTTAGCACAGCTGATGAACGGCGACTATTCGATATCAACCTTTTTGGCGCGATGAACTGTGCAAGATTTGCGCTTCCTGCGATGATCCGACAGGGAAGCGGTGCTATTATCAACCTTTCCTCTATTTGGGGCATCTCTGGCGCAAGTCTTGAGGTGCAGTATTCCACTTCCAAGGCGGCGATCATCGGCTTCACCAAATCGCTGGCAAGGGAGGTCGCGCCTTCGGGCATTCGTGTCAACTGCGTTGCGCCCGGTGTGATCGACACGGATATGAACCGCAACGTGTCATCGCAGGATATGGCGGCATTTTTAGAGGATGTGCCGATGGGACGCATGGGAACGCCCGATGAGGTTGCGGCGTGCGTGTATTTTCTCGCAAACGCATCCTACGTCACGGGGCAGGTGCTCGGTGTTGACGGCGGCTATTAAAAGACGTAATAAAGAAATAAATAATATTTGGAGAAGAATATGAATTACAACATTCAACCTTGTGAAGGCGGCATCTGCGCGGCGGAAGGCTTCAAAGCGGCGGGCGTGCATGCAGGTTTCCGCAAGAATAAGTCAAAGCGTGATCTGGCGCTGATCCTTGCCGATGTGGATTGTTCCGCCGCAGGCGTTTACACCACAAACAAGGTGTTCGCGGCACCGGTTGGCGTGACTCGCGCTCATCTGGCAAACGGAAAGGCGCGCGCAGCCATCTGCAATTCCGGCAATGCAAACACCTGCAATTCCGACGGCTACGATAAGGCAAATGCCACCTGTGAGATGCTGGCAAAAGCACTTTCGATTCCGGAGGAGGATATTATTGTCGCATCCACCGGTGTTATTGGCGTGCCGCTGCCGCTCGAGCCCATTGAAAAGGGCATTCCTCAGCTGGTAGCAGGACTTGATCGCAGTGCGGAGGCATCCGATGCCGCCGCTACCGCCATCATGACCACCGATACCAAGAAGAAGGAATTTGCTTTTGAGATGGAGATCGGCAAAAAAACCGTTCATCTCGGCGGCATTTGCAAGGGCTCGGGCATGATTGCGCCCAACATGGCTACCATGCTTTGCTTCATCACCACAGATGCGGCGATTTCTTCGGTGATGCTGCAAAAAGCGCTTTCCGAAGTCATCCGCGACACCTTCAACATGGTGAGCGTAGACGGCGATACTTCCACCAATGATATGGTGACGGTCCTCGCCTCCGGCTTAGCTGGCAATGCGGAGATCACCGCCGAGGGTGAGGATTTTGACGCATTCCGCGAAGGTCTTGCAGCTCTCTGTACCCGCCTTGCCATGGCGATCGCATCCGATGGCGAGGGCGCGACCAAGCTGATTGAATGCCGCATTCGCAATTTCACCGATTGTGACGGTGCGCGCATTTTGGCGAAATCCGTCATCAACTCCAGCCTTGTAAAAACGGCGATGTTTGGCGCTGATGCAAACTGGGGACGCATTCTTTGCGCACTCGGTTATGCGGGCGTGGAAATCGACACGGATAAAATTGACGTGAAGTTCATGAGCCGCGCGGGCGAGATTCTCGTCTGCGAAAACGGACGCGGCGTGGACTTTTCCGAGGAACTTGCAAAAACCATTCTTCTGCGCCGCCATCTGACCATCGACATCGACATGAAGGTGGGCAGCGCTGACGCAAAGGCATGGGGCTGTGATCTGTCCTATGAATATGTCCGTATAAACGGCGATTATCGCTCATAAGAGTAATTTACATACAGAGGTATCAATCATGTTTTTATCTAATATGGAGAAGGCGGGCATTTTAACTCAAGCGCTTCCGTATATTCAAAAGTACGCGGGTAAGACCATCGTCGTCAAATACGGCGGAAATGCGATGATCAACGAGGGACTGAAAAAGGCGGTCATTGAAGACTTGGTTCTGCTTACTTGCGTTGGCATCAATGTTGTGCTTGTTCATGGCGGCGGTCCCGAAATTTCCGATATGCTCAAGCGCGTGGGCAAGGAGCCCAAGTTCATCAACGGCCTGCGCTACACCGATGATGAAACCATTGAGATCGTGCAGATGGTTCTTGCAGGAAAGACGAATAAGGATCTGGTCAACAAAATCGAGCAGATCGGCGGAAAGGCGGTTGGTCTTTGCGGCATTGACGGCGGCATGATCAAGGCGCACAAATTAGACGGCGACACCGATTACGGCAACGTGGGTGAAATCTACGAGGTGGACACTTCCATTATCCGTGACAACATCGAAAAGGGATATATTCCCGTGGTCTCCACCGTTGCGCTCGGCGACGAGGACTCCCGCGTTTATAACATCAACGCGGATACGGCGGCTTGCAAGATTGCCATCGCGCTGAAGGCATCCAATCTTCTGCTTCTCACCGACATTCGCGGACTTATGCGCGATGTCAAGGATGAGGATACGCTCATTCCCGAGGTTCGCCTCGATGAAGTGCAGGGACTGATCGACGAAGGCGTTATCAGCGGCGGAATGATCCCCAAGGTACAATGCTGTGTGGATGCGGTCAAGGGCGGCATCGCACATACGGTTATTTTGGACGGCAGAATTTCACATTCCATCCTGATCGAAATGCTTTCCGATGAAGGTATCGGAACGCTGTTTAAGGCATAAAGCGAGGAAAAGTCATGAATACGAGTCAAATTATCGCGCTGGATCAAGAAAATATCATGCAAACCTACGGCAGACTCGCCATCGCGCCTGCTATCGGAAAAAATGCCACCATGGTGGATGCGGACGGAAAGACCTACATCGACTTCACCAGCGGCATCGGTGTCAACTGCCTCGGTTGGTGTGATGAGGGCTGGATGTCTGCCGTGGAAGCACAGCTCCATAAAATCGGCCATTATTCCAACTATTTTTACTGCGAAGCCGCATCTCTTTTAGCGGAGCAGCTCATCAAGCTGTCCGGTCTTCGCCGCGTATTTTTCGGAAACTCCGGTGCGGAAGCCAACGAGGGTGCCATCAAGCTGGCAAGAAAGTATTCCTTCGATAAGTACGGCGAAAATCGCGCAACCGTTATTACGCTTGAAAACTCCTTCCACGGCCGCACCGTAACCACGTTGGCGGCGACGGGACAGGATGTGTTCCATCAGTATTTTTACCCCTTCACAGAGGGCTTTAAGTATGCGCCCGCTAATGATCTTGATGCGTTGAAGGCGGCGATCACACCCGACGTTTGCGCCATTATGGCGGAGCCGATCCAGGGCGAGGGCGGTGTGAATATGCTTGACGTCGCATATGTGAAAGAGCTTCGCAAGCTCTGCGACGAGCGCGATCTGCTGCTCATTTTTGATGAGGTGCAGACCGGAGTGGGCAGAACGGGCAGCTTCTTCGGCTATGAAGCCTTTGATGTGAAGCCCGACATTGTAACGCTGGCAAAGGGCCTTGGCGGCGGTCTTCCCATCGGTGCTTTTATTGGCGGCGAAAAAGTGGAACATACGCTGAGTGCCGGCATGCACGGTTCCACCTTCGGCGCAAATCCCGTGGTATGTGCAGGTGCGCTGGAAGTGGTCAAGCGCGTTTCCGATCCGAACTTCCTTGCGGAGGTGAATAAAAAAGGCGAAAAAATCATAAACGCAGTCATGGCAAATCAGCCATCCAAGGTGAAGGCTGTGCGCGGACGCGGAATGATGATCGGCTTTGCCGTGGAGGGCAGTCCGAAGGATTATCTCCATGCTTGCGCGGATGCCGGACTTCTTGTGCTGACCGCAGGCAAGGATGTCATCCGACTGTTGCCGCCGCTGACGATCTCCGATGCGGAGATCGAAGCAGGTGCCGCAATTCTAGCAAACGTACTGGCTTAAACGGCATTTAATATAACGATAGGAAAGGCGGCTTCTTAGCCGATTATAAAAATGAAAAACGATCTTTTGAAAATGGCGGACCTTTCAAAGTCCGAAATTAACGAGATTCTCGATCTTGCCATCAAGCTGAAGGCAGAAACAAAGCAGGGCATCGAGCATCACATTCTGAAGGGACAGACGCTGGGTATGATCTTCCAGAAATCATCCACCAGAACTCGCGTTTCCTTTGAGACGGGTATGTATCAGCTTGGCGGTCAGGCGCTCTTCCTTTCCTCGCGCGATCTGCAGATCGGCAGAGGAGAGCCTGTGCAGGATACTGCGCGCGTGCTTTCCCGTTACCTCGACGGCATTATGATCCGCACCTTCGCACAAAAGGAAGTGGAGGATCTTGCGGAATATGCAAGCATCCCGATCATCAACGGATTGACGGATTACTGCCATCCCTGCCAGATCCTTGCGGATCTGCAGACGGTCCGTGAGTTCAAGGGCGGCTTCGACGGTTTGAAAATGTGCTATATCGGCGACGGTAACAACATGGCAAACTCGCTGATCGTCGGTGGTCTGACCGTTGGCATGAAGGTTTCCGTGGCTTGCCCGAAGGCATATTCGCCCGATGCACAGGTGCTTGACTTTGCGAAGGGATACGAAGGTATGTTCACGTTGACCGAGAATGTTTTCGAGGCGGCGAAGGATGCTGACGTTCTTTTTACTGACGTATGGGCATCCATGGGTCAGGAAGAAGAAGCCGCAATTCGTCGTGAAGTGTTCAAGGGCTACCAGATCAACGACGCGGTGATGGACGTTGCCGCAAAGGATGCCATGGTTCAGCATTGCCTGCCTGCACATCGCGAAGAAGAAATTACCACAAAGGTATTCGAAGCACACGCAAACGAGATTTTCGAAGAAGCGGAAAACCGTCTGCACGCACAAAAGGCAGTTATGGTCAAGCTCATGGCGAAGTAATTCGGCAAATCACAAAGCAATTACATGCAAAGCTCTCATTCTGTGGAGTGAGGGCTTTTTGTTATGTCGAAAATGTAAATATTATGTGCAAAGCTTGCATATCACAAACAAGTATGTTATAATATTAACATAGAGCTTCTCGGTAAGGTGCGCCTATCCGTGCAAGCCCAAATATTACATCTATTGTGGTTCTGCGCCGAAAGGGTTGCCTGACGGAGCGAGTTCGACAAGAATTGCGGTACATCCGCATATTTTGGCGTCCGCGCAGAATCAGAACTGCGTGGATTTTTTGTGTTTTGGAGGGGTATGGAAACAAAAATTGCTCTCGTCGGCATTGTCGTCGAGGATAAAACCGCCGTTTCGCGATTGAACGAGATTCTGCATCAATACGGAGATTATATCATCGGCAGAATGGGCGTGCCGCATCAGGAACGAGGGATCTCCATCATCAGCATTGCGATGGATGCGCCTGCCGATGTGATCTCCGCTCTGTCCGGCAAGCTTGGTAATCTTGCGGGTGTAACAACCAAAACCATCGTTTCAAAGGTAGGCACAAATGCTTGAAATCATCAAAAAAATAGAATCCGGTGCTTTGCCATGCAAGAACGAGCTTGCACAACTCATCGGGTACTATGAAAAAACAGGCGATGAAACGCTATATGAAGCGGCGCGTTTTCGGGCGGAAGCTCTGCGTGACCGTGTGTACGGTCGGCGAATCTTTCTTCGCGGACTTATTGAGGTGTCCGCCTTTTGCAAAAACGATTGCTACTATTGCGGATTGCGGCGTTCCAATCGGTGCGCGGATCGCTATCGTCTGACAGACGAGCAAATTCTCGAATGCTGTGATTACGGTGCCTCCATCGGATTTCATACATTTGTACTGCAAGGCGGAGAGGATGCCAAATTCTCCGACGAGCGAGTGGCAAATTTGGTGCGCGCCATCAAGTCGGCGCACGGAGATTGTGCGGTGACGCTTTCGCTTGGCGAAAAATCCCGCGAATCCTATGAAAAGCTATACGAAGCGGGTGCAGATCGCTATCTCTTGCGACACGAAACGGCAAGCGATGCCCATTATCGGATGCTCCATCCGGAGGAGCTGACGCTAGAAAATCGCAAACGCTGTTTGTATGACTTAAAATCCATAGGATTTCAAACGGGTGCGGGCTTTATGGTTGGCTCCCCCGGACAAACGGCGGAGACTCTTGCTGAGGATCTGCTCTTCCTTGCGGATCTGCAACCGCACATGGTGGGGATCGGGCCGTTTATTCCGCATAAAGATACGCCATTTGCCGAAAAGTCTGCGGGAACTCTTGAAATGACGCTATTTATGCTGGCTCTGACCAGACTGCTTTTGCCGAATGTGCTGCTTCCAGCGACCACGGCGTTGGGAACCATCGCGGAGGATGGCAGAGAACGGGGATTTTTGGCAGGTGCGAACGTTGTAATGCCCAACCTTTCGCCAAAGGAAGTGCGACAAAAATATATGCTATATAACAACAAGCTTTGTTCGGGCGATGAGACCGCGGAGCATGTGAAGGATCTGACCGCGCGATTAGCACAAATCGGTTTGACGGTTGACATGGGGCGCGGTGATGCCATCAACAAAGGTTGACCGTGAGTATAAATCAGTTGAAAAATATATAAAGAAAGCCTTCGCCCTTGCGAAGGAACGGTGAGAATTATGTATGATATAAAATCATTAAAAGCCGAGGAATTTATTTCTGACGAAGAGATCCGCGCCACGCTTGCCTATGCAGATGAGCACAAAAATGACATGGCTCTTGTAGACGAAATTCTAAATAAGGCACGGGAATTAAAAGGTCTAAACCATCGCGAAGCATCGGTTCTTTTGGCATGCGAGGACGAGGGAAAGATCAAAGAGATGTATGACCTTGCCGAACAGATCAAAAAGGATTTCTACGGAAACCGCATTGTCATGTTTGCACCGCTTTATCTGTCGAACTATTGCGTAAATGGCTGCATTTACTGCCCGTATCATCATCAGAATAAGTGCATCACCCGCAAAAAGCTGACTCAGGAGGAGATTCGCAACGAGGTCATAGCATTGCAGGATATGGGACACAAGCGCCTTGCCATCGAAGCGGGCGAGGATCCGATCAACAATCCCATCGAATATATTCTCGAATCCATCAAGACGATCTATGACATCAAGCACAAAAACGGCGCGATCCGCCGTGTGAATGTCAACATCGCTGCGACGACGGTGGAAAATTATCGCAAGCTGCGCGATGCAGGCATCGGAACCTATATTTTGTTTCAGGAAACATACCACAAGGAAAGCTACGAAAAGCTCCATCCCACGGGACCGAAGCACAATTATGCGTATCACACCGAGGCGATGGACCGCGCAATGGAAGGCGGTATTGATGATGTGGGACTTGGCGTTCTGTTTGGACTCGAGCTGTATCGCTATGAATTCGCGGGACTTCTTATGCACGCGGAGCATCTTGAAGCGGTGCATGGCGTTGGTCCTCACACCATTTCGGTACCGCGCATCAAACGCGCGCAGGACATCGACCCCAGCACCTTTGACAATTCGATTTCCGATGAAATCTTTGCAAAAATCTGCGCTTTGATCCGCATTTCGGTGCCGTATACGGGCATGATCATCTCCACAAGAGAGTCAAAGGAAGTGCGCGAAAAGGTGCTTCGTCTCGGCGTTTCGCAAATCTCCGGTGCATCCCGTACCAGTGTCGGCGGCTACGCGGAGCCGGCGCCCGAGGATGAGGAGACCTCGCAGTTTGATGTTTCAGACAATCGCACGCTGGATGAGGTGGTCAATTGGCTGATCCGCCTTGGATATATCCCCAGCTTCTGCACCGCGTGCTATCGCGAGGGCAGAACGGGCGACCGCTTCATGGAGCTTTGCAAATCCAAGCAGATCCAGAACTGCTGTCATCCGAATGCGCTGTTGACGCTCAAGGAATATTTGGCGGATTACGCATCGCTGGATACCAAGGTAATCGGAACCGATCTGATTTTGAGAGAGTTGATGAACATTCCCAATGAAAAGGTGCGTTCGATCGTCATCCAAAGGCTGAAGGATATCCGAAACGGAAAACGGGATTTCAGATTCTGACAAATATCTAATTTATATGCTGTATGAACAAGCACGCAAAAAAACGCAAAGGAGAAGCATGTGGCTAACTTAAACGAAACGCCAAGCGGCGAGCGTACACATATCGCCATTTTCGGCCGCACAAATGTGGGAAAATCCGCATTGATCAACGCACTTACGGGGCAAAAGCTTGCAATCGTTTCCGATGTTTCCGG
>JAZTWJ010000085.1:0-7926 GCA_045635785.1 Candidatus Flemingiibacterium sp. | reverse complement strand
TCCCGCCGTCCGGTTAACATCACAATGGTTGATAAGGTTGCAGCTGCACTTGGAATAAGCACCACCGAATTGCTTGATGATGGGGAAATCTTTGTTTCAGAAGCAGGTGAGCAGTACGGTTCCCGTGGGGCCAGAGATGCTGCCAAGCTGCTTGAGGAAATGAAAACTTTGTTTACTAACGGTGAGATGAAAGACCAAGACATGGATTCCTTTATGAGAGATCTGCAGGAAACATATTGGCAGGTCAAGGAAATCAACAGAGAGAAATATAATCCGAACAAGAACGGCAAGGGCAGAGGTTCCAAAAGGGATACGTGATTGTACGGATTATCGGACACTGTATGTGTTATACTGATAACGAAGAGGAGGTGTGAGTATCATGGCAAAAACGAAAGATCCGATTGTAACTGCTGATAAAGTCGTTCGTGAGTGTGAGAGCCGTAACCCGGTGAAAATTGCTCGGATGCATGGAATTCTTATCCGAACCGTTGATGATTGGGAGGAGCAAAGCGGAGCTTACATTGAAATGATGCGACAGCCGGTTATTTATGTCGCAGGCAGACTGGATCCCGTTAGAAAATCTATCGTTATCGCCCACGAACTCGGACATCACTTTTTACATAGAAAAGAAGCCTCCCAAGTTGGTGGCTTCCGTGAATTCAAAATTTTCGACATGGCTCTGAATCGTATGGAGTATGAGGCAAACATCTTTGCCGCTCAGCTGATACTTCCGGATGACGAAGTTAAGGACTATGTATATCAAGGCTACGACGTTTCTCAGATAGCCCGTGCTATGAATTCCGACATCAATCTTGTTGCCTTGAAGGTTTCGAGTTACATCAAAGAAGGATTGCCCTTCCGTGAGCAGGAATACAGAAACAAGTTCTATTGATTCGGAGGCGAGTGAGTGAAAAATAAGTTCGAAGAAACGATAGATTATGTTGTGACAGTGTTGAAGGAAGCGGGATACAATCCATATGAACAGCTCTATGGATATCTCAACACCGGCAACGAGTTATACATCACCCGCAAAGGCAATGCCAGAACTCTTGTGGCTGCACTTGATCGGGAGCAGATTTGGAATTACATAGAACTGCATATCAAGCAGAAAGTTGGCGTTGAATAAGTAAAAAAGGGGTGCAGCGGATGCACCTCTTTTGCACTCTTATGATAAAAAACAAGAACCATAACTCGATACGATTGTATCAAAATTATGGTTCTTATTTGGCGGAGAAGGAGAGATTTGAACTCTCGCATCGGATAACCCGATCTACCTCCTTAGCAGGGAGGCCTCTTCGGCCACTTGAGTACTTCTCCATGACGAATATTAAAAAAGAGAGATTTTGGCGGAGAGAGTGGGATTCGAACCCACGGTTCCCTCACGAGAATCACTGGTTTTCAAGACCAGCTCCTTAAACCGCTCGGACATCTCTCCGTATGCGTGCTTCGCTACAACATAATTATTTTATCATAAAGCGATACTCTTGTCAAGTGCTTTTTGAAAAATAATAAAAATAATCAGGAAATTTTCAAAAACCTATTGCAATTGTTTTTGTTTTGTGTTATAATGACTTTATCTGATGTTATGAAATTCTTGGAGGCAAATTTTTATGGAAATCGTAATTGGAATTATTCTTCTTATCGCAGCAGTATTTCTCATCGTATCCGTTCTGATGCAGAACGGCAAAGCACACAATGTGGGCGCAATCACCGGCGGTGCGGAAACCTTCTTTGGCAAGACCAAGGGCAGCACCATCGACCGCATTCTTTCAAAGGTGACCAGCGCTGTTGCCATCGTTTTCTGCGTTCTCGTTGTGCTTTTGTATGTATTCCAGGATGATACAGACTTCGGCTCCATTCTTGATACGGTTACTCCCGGCACCACCGTTGAGACCGTTGACGGTACCGACGAGGCTGAGGTTACTTCCAATGTTGAGGAAACCGAAGAAGCTGGCGAAACCACTCCTGCTGCATAAACAAAATATGTTTGCTTTTGTACAAGCCGTCGAGCGACGCGGTTCATTCGCGCCGTAGACGGCTTTTTACTTTTTTGGAGGATATATGAGCGAAATCAAAACTTTAGAAGAAATGATTGCCGAGGTACGCGATTTTATCGGCAGTGAATATTATATACCGATGGATATGCGCGGTATAACTGCTGTGCTTGGCATAGAAGCGCCGCAGTATGATCTGTTTGCAGAAGCTGTGGACGAGCTGATCCGTTGCTGTGAAATTTGCGAAACCGGTCGCGGAAAGCTTGTTTTGGCGAAGGATTCGGGGCTTTTTTCCGGTCTGTACAGTGCCACAACGCGAGGCTTTGGCTTCTTTGTGCAGGATGGCGCGTCGGATCTGTTCATTTCCCGTGAGCATTCCCACGGTGCGATGCACGGTGATCGCGTTCAGGTGCGTCTCATCAAAGGCGAAACGGGTAAAGAAGCGGAGGTCGTCCGTGTTTTGGAGCGCGCCGTTACCGAAGTGGTGGGCACCATGCGAGAGGTGCGGAATTCTGCGCCGACAAAAAACAAAAAAGGAAAAAAAGTCAGACGGAAAACTGCTTCGCAGTTTTTTGTAAAACCGGATGATCCCAAATATACCTTCCGCGTGGAGGTGCTTCCTGCGCAGGCGAACGGCGCGCGGGATGGCGACAAGGTTTTAGTCAAGATCACAAAATATCCCCCCGCAAATTCTGATGGCAAACAGTATGCAAAGGGGCGTATTTCACGCATTTTCGGCGATAGCGGATCGCTTGGCGCAAATTATCAAGCGGTGCTTCATGCCGATGGCATCAAACAGCGATTTGACGAGGATACACTTTTGGAAGCGCGGGCGATCAAAAGCGAGATCTCCACGGAGGGGCGCACGGATCTGCGCGATCTGACAATATTCACCATCGACGGCGCGGATGCGAAGGATTTTGACGATGCCATTTCGCTGACGAGAGAAGGCGAAGGCTATCTGCTCGGCGTGCATATTGCGGATGTTTCCCACTATGTAAAGGCAAACTCCGCGCTGGATCGGGAAGCGTATGCCCGCGGAACGTCGATCTATTTTACCGATAAGGTGGTTCCCATGCTACCCGAGGAGCTATCCAACGGCGTCTGCTCGCTGAATCGGGATTCAGACAAATACGCGCTTTCCGCGATGCTCCATCTGGACAAAAGCGGTGCAATTTCGGAGGTGCAGTTCTGCGAGAGCGTGATCTCCTCGAAGGTGCGCGGCGTATATTCCGAGGTAAACGATGTGCTGGCGCAGGGCGAAGCGTCGGCATATTACGAAAAATATGCGTTCCTTTTCCCCGAAACTCTGCCGCTGATGGTGGAGCTTTACGAAAAGCTGCTTGAAAAATCCCGCGCAAGAGGTTCACTGGAGCTTGAAACCGCCGAAGCGATGATTTTGCTTGGCGATGACGGGATCCCCACCGAGATCGTGCCCCGTGAACGGGGGATATCAGAACGGCTGATCGAGCAGTTCATGCTGGCGGCGAATGAGGCGGCGGCGGAATGGCTCACATCCATGTCTCTGCCGTGCATATATCGCACACACGAGGAGCCATCCCCCGAAAAGGTGGAGCCGTTTATCACCTTTGTGCACAATTTGGGGCTTGATATGCGCCCACTCAAGCGGCGAAAGCTGTTGCCGTCCGCATATGCGGCGGTCTATGAGGAGGCGACGGAGAAGGGGCTTTCGAGGGTGTTGACACCCGTGATGCTTCGCTCGCTGATGAAGGCGCGCTACAGCGCTGCTTCCGCGCCGCATTTTGGGCTTGGATGCGCGCTTTACTGCCATTTTACCTCGCCCATTCGCCGTTATCCCGATCTGGCGGTGCACCGCATCATCAAAGCGGCGTTGCACGGTGAGATTGACGAAAATGCACTGCCGCGCTACGAAAGCTTCGCACGCGATGCGGCGGAGCAATCCAGCGCGACGGAGCTTCGCGCGCAGAATGCGGAGCGAGACATCGAGGACCTTTACAAAACGCTGTATTTATCGAAAAGAATCGGCGAAGAATCGGACGGGATCATCTCCTCCGTTACCTCCTTTGGCATGTTCGTGGAGCTGGCGGATACCTGCGAGGGACTTGTCCCCATCAATACCTTGCCCGGATGGTTCGAATATGACGATGCGCGCAAGCAGTTGATCGGCGGCGGCATCGTGTATTCGCTGGGACAGCAGGTGCGTATCCGCATCGTTTCCTGCGACATTGCAAGCAGACGCGCGGAGTTTGAGCTGATATAGCCAATAAGCTGGTATTACGGCAAGACCCGCGATCTCTAATATAAAAATGCCAAAAGCGCGGCGGTGACGGATTCGGGAGAAACCTTGGCGGTATCTGACATTTTCGTGTATTCATAAACGGTCAGCCCGTGGGCTTTGCATGCCTCCAAAACATCGCGGCATACGTCGAATTTCCCGATTTCCGTGTCTGCATGCGCCTCTGCATAGCGTGCCAACGTGAGGATCTCGTCTCCGCTGCATGCAATACCCAAGGAACGCAAGGCTATGGGATCGGCAAAATCCAACTCCGGGAGCGCATTTGCGATCCGATAAGCATTCAGCGCTTCCAGCGCTTCATCCGTAAGAGCCTCCGATGCGGTGTGAAGGAGTCCCATCTCTTTCAATGCTTCCGTAAGCTCTGCCGCCATCGGCGGCTGTTCGTTTTCAAAAATGATACCTGCATTCATAAAATTCCCATATCTTTGCAACGCAAAGCCTTTCCATTCTGATTTTCATTCCACCTTGAGAATGCTATTAGTATGAAGCCTGAAATGGATTTTATGAAAGTCATGAAAAATTTACAAATAAAAGCATACGCGTTCTTGCAAAAATGATATAATAACATCAAATATAAAAACATAATTTATGGAAGAAAATATCTAAACGAGGATCGTTAAATGGTAAAATCGGTTATGATCAACATAAAATCCGCCCATTTTCAGCCAAGCGAAGAATATTTCGCAGGGCAGACGGTGGATGTCTTTTGCTCGGAAAACATGGACTCTGTCCATGCACAGCGCATTGACATTGATTACGAGGGGCAGCTCAAGGCGACAGACGAGCGCGTGGAATTAGAATACGCGGAGTCTGAGCTGACCGGCATGGTCGGCACGACGACCTCCATTTCCTTTGAGAGAAGCAATCCCGAGCTTGTGACCATGAGCCGAAGCGGTGCGGTCAATGCCATGCTTTGCTTCGAAAAGGGCGAGCGCATCATCTCCACCCAAACGGCTGAAACCTTGGAATTCACGCTGGTCATTGAAACCCTGGAGCTTGAAAATACCCTGGGCGAAGATGGCGGAGAACTGAAGATCCGCTACGGTATTGAATTTCGCGGAAGCCTTGTTGAGCGCGTGCTGATGCACGTTACCGTGCGCTGATGGCGAGGGCTGCATCTTCCTCCGCAAAGCCCATGACCGGGGCGCAGTTCCGCGCGGAGTTCAAACGTCCAAAGGCGGGCGCATACCTTTTTTACGGCGATGAAAATTATATGAAGCATCGCACACTCACGGATATTCGCGAAAAGATTTGCGCGGATGAAACGCTTGCCGCCTTCAATCATTTTGTCTTTACCCATGACAATTATTCGGCGGATGCTTTTTATGCCGCGATGGTGGCAATGCCCATGATGGCGGAGCTGAAATTAGTGGAGCTGTATGAGATCCCATTTGCGGAATTTCGCAAAAAAGAGGATACAGAGGGCTTGGAAACGGCTCTCAAAAAGGCGGCGGAGAGCGAGGATACGCTGCTGATCGTTTATACCACGCCTGAAAATTTCGACGCGGGTGAGCCGAAATCTCCCTCGCCGCTGATGAAGCTGTTTTCGAAATATACCACGCCCGTTGAATTTGCACATGAGCCCACGCCGCGCCTGCTTTTATGGGTACAAAAGCATTTTACCAATGAGAAGATCGTTGCCGAGCCGCCCGAATGCCAGCATCTGATCGACACGGTTGGGCATGACATGACCGCGCTGTCGGGCGAGATCGAGAAGCTGTGCGCCTATTATCATTTCAAGGAGCGGGACAAGCTGCAGCGCGTGGACATTGACCTTGTTTGCTCTCGCAACAAGGAGATCGGCGCATTTGAATTTGCGGATGCCATCCTTGATATGAACAACGAAAAGGCGTTCTATGTTTTGGGCGATATGCGGTTGAAAAATGAGCCTGTTCCCGTGATACTTGCGAGCATTACGAAGATTTATACGGATCTTTACGGCTTGAAGCTGGCAAGCGAAGCGGGCGTTTCATCGGACGATGCGGCGAAACGGTTCGGACTGCACCCTTATGTGGCAAAGCTTCGGATGCAAAAGGCGAAATCCTGCGAAAAGCAGGCGCTGGAGGAGATCATTTCGCTTTGCGCGCGCACGGATGAGATGCTCAAATCCGCGCCGATCGATGAATATATTCTGCTGGAGCGCCTCATCGTGCAGGCGGCGTTATTTCGAAAAAGGAAAGTATTTTCATGACACCAAAGCTGAAGATCGACATCCCCATTGCGGTGGAAGGGAAGTATGACAAAATTAAAATCGCCTCTGTTGCCGATGCACAGATCATCGTCACCGACGGATTTGGCGTATTCAGATCCGATGAAAAGGCGGCGCTCATCCGCCGACTGGCGGAGCCGCGTGGCATCATTGTTCTGACCGATTCGGATGGTGCGGGGCTGGTCATACGCAATTATTTCAACTCCATCTTAAAAAAGGAAAAGATATTTCACCTCTATATCCCCCAAATCGAGGGCAAGGAGAAACGCAAAAAAATGCCTTCCAAGGCGGGAACGCTTGGTGTGGAGGGCATGGAGGCGGAGCTTCTCAGAAGAATCCTTTCCCCCTTTTCTGGCGAATGTGAGCCGCCAAACAGCGCCGCAGAGCTTACAAAAGCAGACTTTTTTGCGGCGGGGCTTTCGGGAGGAAGCGACTCGGCGGAGCGTCGGGCAAGACTGTGCAAATATTTGAATCTGCCGGATAATATGTCGGCAAATGCGCTGCTTACGGCGGTGAATATGCTCGGTGAGCGCGAACAATACGAGGAGTTCATTAAAAATGATGCAGAAAATCAAAAATCTATATAACAAATACAAAGAAATCATCCTCTATATTATTTTTGGCGGGCTGACAACGGTGGTCAGCTTTGTCAGCTATTATGCATTGTTGTTCGCGGGGATGCATTACCTTGCGGCGCAGGTGATTTCCTGGGCGGTTGCGGTGGCATTTGCCTTTGTCGTTAATAAGGTATTTGTTTTTGAGGATCGCGATAACTCCCTCAAGGCGCTTCTTAGGCAGATCGGTCAATTTGTCAGCGTGCGAATCGCATCCGGCGTGATCGAAACGGCGCTGCTTTGGCTTCTCGTGGACGTGTTGACCGTTGGCGAGGGCATCGCAAAAATTCCGGTCGCAATACTTACCGTCATTCTCAATTATATTGCATCCAAATTGCTGATCTTCAGAAAGAAAGCAGACAAATGAAGATAAAATTCAACGTAGAGGGCATGAGCTGTGCGGCATGCTCTGCTTCGGTGGAGCGCGTCACGCGCAAAATCGAAGGTGTGCGCGAGGCGAATGTCAATCTGCTGGCAAAAACGCTCACCGTGGAGGCGGATGATACGCCCGAAATTCGAGGTAAAATTTGCGAAAAGGTGGCAAAAGCAGGTTTTACGGCAACTCCTTTGGAAGATATAAAAAAGCAGGATGAAAGCAAGCCAAAATCGGACAGCGGCAATGCAATGACAGCGATGAAAATCAGGCTTTTTTTGTCTGTGGGATTTCTTGCCGTTCTCATGTATGTTTCCATGGGGCATATGCTTGGGTTGCCTATGCCATCTTTGATTCACGGCACCGAAAATCTGGTGAGCTTTGCTTTTCTGCAGTTTCTTCTGACCCTTCCCGTGGTCTATTTGAACCGCAAATTTTATATCGTGGGCTTCAAGGCT
>JAZTWJ010000084.1:0-32921 GCA_045635785.1 Candidatus Flemingiibacterium sp. | reverse complement strand
GGATCTAACGGAATGCCGCCGAATTCCACACGCTCCAGATAAACGACCTTGTTACAAACCGCTTCCAGCATGCGCTTGACTTGATGGAATTTTCCCTCGGTGATGGTCAGCCGTCCGGACATGCGATCCTCGCAGAGGGACAGTTTTGCCGGCTTTGACAGCTCGCCGTCAAGCATAACACCCGCCTCAAGACGAGCGGCATCCTCGTCTGTAACCATACGTTCCGAACGGAAGAAATAAACCTTCGAAACGTGGAATTTCGGTGCAAGAAGCCGATGGCAGAGTGCGCCGTCGTTGGTCAGAAGAAGAAGTCCCAGCGTGTTTTTGTCAAGCCTGCCGCAGGGAAAAAGCCCGAGCTTTTTTGTTCGGTCGTCGAGCAGCTCCAAAACGGTATGCTCCCGTGGATCATTGGTGGCGGAAATGTAGCCCTCCGGCTTGTTTAGCATAATGTATGTGAATTTTTTATAAGTCACCGTCTGCCCCATGAAGGTCACGGTCTGCGTATTTGGATCAATGTGGGTATCGGATGCCTTGACGGGCATGCCATCCACCGTAATTTTTCCCGCCTTTGCCGCCTTTCTGCATTCCGAGCGGCTGCAAAGCCCCGCTTCGGATAAAAATCGGTCAATTCTCATAGGCTCAATATATCAACAACTGCCTTGCATACAAAAATCGCCGCAACGCCGAATATCAACATTCCCACTGCAAGTCCGAGCAAAAAATCTCGAAGCAAAAGCCGTTTTCGTTCCCGTTCGAGTCTTGCAAGCTGCTTTTTATGCTTTTTCTGCGCGCTTTCCGAGCGAAGGCTCGGCGGCATCGCAAGTCTGGGACCGCCGGCTTTGAGCGTATTGACAGCAGGCACACGCACGGTTTTGCTTGCGTTTCCGGTGTTTGGCGCGCCGATGTAATTTTGCTGTACGCGCAGAGGCGGACGCCTGTCCGCGTTGCCCTTGGGATCAAAATGCTGTGCTTGACGGTTGATCGGCTTGGGAGCATTCGATCGCGCTTGCGATTGAAAGCGCCTGTCAGACGGCAAATTTTGCATACGACAATGACCTCCTATCAAAATGGGTCGGACGGATATGAGGGAGCTTTTTGTACCTTGAAACTCCCCTCGCTTCAGTATCGACACTCTGCTTCTATTTTAACATATTACAGAAAAAAAGTAAAGCATTCGTGCAAAAATTTTTAACACTGACGGAAAAGCCGTGCAAAAAAGGATAAATATCGGTAAAAATGCTGCCATAAAATTTTGAAAAAGACTTGCAATCTGCAAAACTTTGTGATATAATATATCTGTTGCTGTGCCCATGTGGCATAATGACGGCCGCAGTCCTCTGCCACGCTCTGCACGAATGCGGACCAGTTTAATTGAATAAAATTCAAGGAGGAAGCCAAAATGGATTTAATTAAGGCTTTTACAAACGAGCAGTTAAAGGAAAATGCCCCTGTACTTAACGTTGGTGACACCGTTAAGATCCACAACAGAATCAAAGAGGGTAACAGAGAGAGAATTCAGCTGTTCGAAGGCACCATCATTGCAAAGAACGGCGGCGGAATCTCCGAAACCTTCACCGTTAGACGTGTTTCCTACGGCGTAGGCGTGGAAAAGACCTTCCCGGTTCATTCTCCCAACGTTGAAAAGGTTGAAATTGTCAGACGCGGTAAGGTTAGACGCGCAAAGCTCTACTATCTGCGTGACAGAGTGGGCAAGAGCTCCAAGGTTAAGGAACAGCTTTAATCAAAAACGACCGTCTGATAACTTCAGGCGGTTGCTTTTTTGAGATTCCTGATAAAAAACATGGCGGTTCGCATGAACCGCCATGTTTTTTATATTGTCAGATCAGCTTTTGCTTTTTGGTGATGATGATTGCCGCGGTCATGGAGATCACTAAGAGCGCGATTACCGCAAAGATGGTATCCGAGGTTGAGGGCGCGTTGGATGGATCCGCAGAGGGTGCTTCCTTGGTTAAATAGAGCGACCAGCCATAGATGTCACAGGATTGGACGGTGTTGCCGTCGAAACCTGTCGGTGCCATCAGAAAGAAATTATGCTTGCCCATTTTGAGATTTGCGGTGATCAGCGCAAATCGCTTATCAGTGGATTCTTCGAGGTCAACGGAGACGGGATTGGCCTTATTGTCGATGGCGTAGTCGAAGAAGCGTTTTGCGTCGGGACGTGCGATATATTCTACCACAAAGGTATAGGTCCCTGCCTTCTCAACTTGAAATTCATAGCGAGCAAAAGAGTCCTTTTGATTGCAGAAGCTGACTCCTCCGATGTCCTTGAGATTTGAGAAGGTGCCGCCCTGCTCGGTCATCTCGCTGCCATTCGGTCCCTTGGAGAGAATGAGCGTACCGATATGAGAGGGCTTGGCGGATGAAAATGTTACAGCCGCACACACGCCGACGGTCATAACAAAAAGCATCGCTGCGAGAATGACGAGCGAGAGAACTTTTTTCATGACCGATCACCTTCCTTGTGAAATGGATTTTGTAGATTGCACAAAAAGTAGCAATTATTCTAATCTTTATTATACACCCTATGCAAAAAAATGTCAAGACCAAATTGACAAAAAGAAAAAATAGCGAGAAAAATTCATAATGCGTTGTTCGTTGACGGAAAAATGCCGAAAACTACGGAAAAATATCGATTTTTTCAAAAAAGATGATTGATTTTTCGGTCGAAATATGGTATTATAATAACAGATATCGTCTAATAAACTGAATTCAAATATATGATTCGGAGAATATTTTATGAAACCGTCATACAAATCTTATGCGCGCGCTCTGCGAGCGCTGTGGCTTGCTTTTACGGTGCTGGTTGTCTGTGCATGCCTCATGTTGCCGACGCTTGCCGCCAAGAATGAAGAAAACACCATTGCCTCCATCCGCCTCAATAAGGGAAAAACAGACCTCGCCTTTGAAATCACGCTGACCGAGGAATTTGTCAAGGAGCACAAATCGGAAAAGCTGGCGCTGTTTGAATATCTTCCCTATCAATCCACCTCCGAAACGGATGGGATTGAGCCGATCAAAACCTTTTCCCCTGCGGAGAAGGTGAGTTTCAAGGTGCCCTTCACTGTAGGCAACATGAACAGGCTTTATTCAAAGTTTGTCGTTGCAAAGCAGGAGGCGGACGGCAGTTATACGCTGTTGACTTCCGCCAAATATGTGGACAATGTGACGATGCTTGCCGAAAATACGGAGAAATATCCCACGGGAAGCTCCAAAAAAGGCTTGCAGATTCAGATGTTTGAGGATGCCCAGCTGCTCGGTGTACAGCATACTGTGGTGAATGTTCCCATCAATGAGTATATGCTCGGTGCAAATTCCAATGAGGCAATGTCCTTCGTATACAACGGTCAAACCTTCTATGTAGACAAGGCGAAGATTGCGCTGCTCGATCATCGCGTCAAAACCTATACCGAGGCGGGTATTACTGTCTATTTCAACATCATTCTGACTGCCCCTGATGAAGCGGCGCATGAGAATATCCGTGCCCTTTATTTCGAGGACATTTCACCCGATGCGGCGCTGTATGCGCTCAATACGCGCAGCGAAACTGCCATGCGCCATTTTCAGGCGTTCATGGACTATATGTGCGCAAGATATACCCGTGCCGACCATCTTTACGGTTTTGTTCCCGCTGTCATTCTCGGTTTTGAGGTGAACTCCGGCCGCATTTGGAACAATGCCGGCTCATTCGATACGGCAAATTACGTTTATTCCTATGTGACCGCTTTCCGCACGACCTATATCGCCATGACTTCCCATTACAGCGAAGGTCGCGTGTATCTTTCGCTGGGCAATAATTTCGGCACCTCGTCGTATGATACTTCAAACGACTTGGATGTGAAGCAGGATTTTCCCGCAAAGCGGTTTCTTGAGGTGTTTAGCGAGACCATCAAGCAGTCCGGAGACATTCCGTGGGGGCTTTCCATCAATCCTTATGCGTCCGACCCCTCATTGACGGAATATTGGACCGACCCCTACGCGACGGATAATTATGACACGCCCTTCATCACCATGAAAAATATCGACGTTTTGACTGATTTCCTCTCGGAGGAAGCATTCTTGTACAAAGGTGATGTTCGCAGCGTTATCATTGGCGAATTCGGCGTCTCGGGCAGCTCCAATGACCATGTTTCCATGACAAAGCAGGCGGCGGCATTTGCACTTGCATATTATACGGCGGCGCAGAATGAGCATATTGATGCCTTTATCTACCATCGCCATGTGGATCATTCGGGAGAATCCCAGTATTACGGCCTGTGGTCGAATGCCTTCAACACCATCGTGGAGCCCGAATCGAAAAAGACGATCTATAATGTTTTCCAAAAAATCGACACCGCCGAAAGCGAGGAGGTTACCGCCTTCGTTCGCCAAACGGTGGGAAACGGTGCATGGGGGCTTTTCATGGACAGCAAGGTGAACTTCAAAGCCTTTGATCGGCGTACCGTATATGCGTCTCTCAGCGCCAATGCTTCGGATTTCGAAAAGGGCTATGAGGAACGTATGCTGTTTGATTTAACAAGCGGAAAGCTGCTTGATTTCTATCCCTCCGATAACGTGGAATATGTGGAGCTTCGTCCTTCCTCGACAGGCGTCGAAACCATGCTTTTTGCCAAGGCTGTGGGCACGCCCAGAGAATATATGGGCATCAGCAACACGGTGCAGGTGGAAAATTCACTGAAGGATGCCCATTATATCACCCTTCGCATAAAGGCGGATGCACCCGTCGGCACAGAATCTATGCAGTTGATGCTTCGCCTGCAATCAAAGGATGGCGAGCGCACCGTTGTTTTTGAAGGAGAAACGCTGCTGAAACCGGGTGAATGGCAGGATGTCAGCTTCCGAATCCGTGATTTTACCAAGGCAACGGGCGGCAGCATCAATCTGATGAAGCTGTGGATGCGCACTGCAGATGCGAAGCCCTATGACGGTGAATACGGCATCTGGTTGGAATCGGTGACCTTGCAGACAAAGGGCGGCTTGTCCGTATTTGGGGTAATCCTCGTGATACTTCTCAGCCTTATCGGACTGGCAGTACTGGTATATGGTGCGCTGTTCGTTCGCGCACAAATCATTCGCACACAGCGCCGCAAGGAACGTGCGGCAGAAATGGCACGTCGCCGTGAGCAGCTTCGCATGCAGGCTATGCATCAGACGCAAAACGGAAGTCAGCCCTACGGCAGGCTGAGGGATCATCAGACACAGAGTATTCAACGTTATCGAAGCGACGATTTTTAAGCCTCAATTCAAAGCTGTGTTCCCGCTATGGCGCTCGACAGATCCCAATTCGGCGAGGTGATTGAAGTGATAGAAATAACTGCATGGATCATTCAGTTTGTGCAGGCATTGAATGAAAATTTTGGATCACGAGTGTGGTTTGTCGGCTTGCAGGGCAGCTATGGCCGAGGTGAAGCAACAGACGCGAGCGATATTGATATTGTTGTGATCCTTGATGAGTTGACCGCTTCGGATATTGATAAATACAATTCGATGATAGATACATTGCCGCATAGAGAGTTGATCTGCGGTTTTCTCTCCGGAAAAGAAGAAATTTTTAGTTGGGAAGCTTCTGATCTTTTTCAGTTTTATCACGATACGACTGCAATCTATGGGAGTCTTGATGAATTGCGGCATCTGATTGACGAGGCTGCAATCAACAGAGCCATTAAAATCGGTCTATGTAATATCTATCACGGCTGTGTTCACAATATGTTATATGATAAGAGCGAAGATATTTTAAGAGGGCTATACAAATCTGCATCTTTTGTTGTGCAGGCAATGGTGTTCAATCAAATGGGAAGCTATGTTAGCCGTCTTGGTGACTTGCTTGACTGTGTTCCCAAAGAAGAACGAATCATCGTTCAAACATTCATGGAATTAAAACAAGGCAGACCCATTCAATTGAAAGAAATGTCCGAAACGCTGTTCAATTGGGCAAAAAAGCGGATCGTTTGCATTTGATTTGAAAATCCGGTTTGCAGGTGCGAATACAATACAAAAAGCAACGGCATTCAAAATCATGAAAGCCGTTGCTTTTTGTATTCCAAATGAAAATGTCAGAAAAGCTGTCTGCATCGACTCTGTGAAAGCATCAAGCGGTGGGGCTGACGATAACCACCTGATCAAAAAACAGCATTTTGATATAGGAGAGGTATTCTCTGACCATGCTGACATAGAAATGCCCGAAGGTGGGAGAGGGCGCTGCGCACAGCTCCATGGGGAGATCATAGCGGTTTGCCAGCGCCTGAATGCGCGGCAGATGAAAGGCGGTGGAAACACCGATGATGCGTTTGTTATCAAGGGCAAGCGATGCGATCAGCTCCTTCGACAAGCGCACGTTTTCGCTGGTGGAGTGGGAGTTATCCTCCATGAAAATGCGAGTGGCGTCAATGCCGTTTGCTTCCAGATATGCTTTCATCGAAAGGGCTTCGGGGACGGTTTCGTTGGCTCCCTGACCGCCGCTGACCACGCAAACGGCTTCCGGCAATCCGTGGAGCAATTCCTGCGCCGCATTCAGCCGAAGCGCCAACGTGAGGCTGGGTGTCATGCCATAGGTACGGCATCCGAACACCAGCACCAGCGTATCGCTTCCGTTGCCGTCCAAAAAATGCGCGGGCGTTTTTGCGGCATTGCATCCAATGAAGCACCAGAATACGGCGACGGTGATGACATAAAAAATCAGCAGAGCGGAGAACAGCGGACGAAGCCATCGCATGGCATCTCCAAAGCAGCGTGACAGCCGCTTTCGAAAGAGGATGGGCAGGCTGATCGCCGCCATAACAAATACCGCCAAAATGCTCATGAGTGGCGAATCAAAGCCTGTGAGACACAGGACAAAATACACCGCCCAATAAACAAATATCAGCGCTGCCGCTCCAATGGTCAGCGCAGACAGCAGAGGTTTTGGTTTCATAATGTTTATCGTTTTCAAAGTAAAAGCATCCTTTTTTGGGATCGTGGCAGGCGTGTTTGCGCTGAAAAGAGCGACCGAGGGGAATCATTCCGCCTCGTTTAGCAGACGATCGAGAAAGGGCGAGACACCAAGTCCCATGCAGGTTTCTCTATAGGTTTTCAGCGCTGCCTCGCGCTTGACTATGGGCTTCTTTTCGTCCAAAAAAGCGCGGATCATCAGATTTTTCGGCGTTTCCTCGGGGTCAATCAATTCCAGCGTAGTGACATTATAGCCAACAGCTTCGAGTCGTAAACAGCGAAGTGCATCTGTTGCGGCATCGCAAAGCTTTTGCTTTAACATCGGATGGTCGAGGATGAAGCCGAGGGAGCTTCGCAGAGCGCCGTCGGAGGGCTCCGACAACTGCTTTGACATCTCATGATGACAGCAAGGTGTGGAAAGAATCACTCGCGTGCCCCATTTGACCGCGTTTGCCAGCACAATATCGGTGGCTATATCGCAGGCATGGAGTGAAATAACCATATCCGGTTGCTTGGGCGGGATATATTCGTTGATGTTTCCGCTCACAAATTGCAAATTCGCAAAGCCGCAACGTTTGGCGGCGGCGGTGCAGTATTCGATGACATCCGCCTTGAGATCGACACCCCACATGTATACCTCACGTTTGCACAATACGGTGAAGTAATAATAAACGGCGAAGGTCAGATAGCTTTTGCCGCAGCAGAGATCGTAGATGACAGCGGGGCGATCGGATGGAAGCTTGTCCTCAACATCGCGAATCAACTCCAAAAAACGATTGATCTGGCGTAATTTTGCCTGCTTTTTATCGTGAATTCTGCCGTTTGCATCGGAAATGCCAAGCTCGCGCAGAAAAGCAATGTCGCGGCTGCCGTCAAGAATGTATTTCTTGCCATCTCCCGTCAATTCCACCGATTTGGCGTCGGCTTGCAGCTTGCCCGAAATATGGACGGAATTGGATTTGGAGCGTTTGATCTCCACATTGCCCGCAGAGGTAAGCAGGTTGATCTGGCGATAATCCTCCTCCGCCATGCGGCAGAGCTCTGCCGCCGCGTCCTCGCGCAGATTGCGTCGGAAGGTTTTATTGTCCGCGGTGAAGCGTTCGGCGGCAACAATCATGCCGTCCCCGTATTTTTTGAGCGAGGCGATCTCCTTCAAAACGGATTTGTCCGAGGGCTTGGAGAACACCGCTTTGATGAGAATACGGCGTTCGATGGCATCGGAAAAAAGCTTGTATATGTCATCGTTTTTCATAATTACGGCTATTCCTTTCAAACGATTATGAAGCTTTGCGAAGCAAAAGCTCCCTTATTTATCGGATGATGTATATTGACACTCCTTAGAGAATGCTGTCTTCTAATTATAGCATGAATCCGTGGGAAATTACATTGTATTTTGTAAATTTTCATCACAGAGAACAAAAAGGGGCTTCGGATCGACTTCCGAAGCCCCGAAGCTTATTCATTTTCTGCAATTTCAACCATCATGACGCACTCGGCGCGCTTGCGCTCCAGCTCGCACATGACACCATGCGGTGCGGGGAGCGAGCAAAGCTTCTTTGCCCAACATCCGACACAGATCGCGTCCTTGTGTTCGTATGCAGCCGTTCGCTTGAAAGCGGCGAGCGGCTTGCCTTCTCCATTTGCTCGGCGAATCTGCTCCTTGGAGAGCTTTTCCATCTCTTTATATAGCGTGGGCAGATCGTCGGCGATGAGTGCCTTATCAGCTTCTTCTGTACGGACAATGGAAAGCGTCGTGTCCTTGTCGGCATCTGCCAATGCCTTCGCAGACTCTAATAGCTGCAGATTTTTATGCGTCACAAGCATATCGCCTACGGAAATTGCCGCGCCGTCAATCGTTTCCGCTTCGTCGACGTTTCTTGCGAACAGCTTGCCATCCTTGTACAGCGCATACAGCATGTCATAGGTGTCACTGATGGCGGCACTGTCAAACTTTGCAAGGTCATAGCGCAGAGCGGAAGGGCAATCCTGCGGCATGGGAAGCACGATATAGTCGAGCATTTTGAAAGCAAGCTCGGATAACGGAATGACTGCGCCGCTCACGCTGTCATAGGCAACGCGCTTTCCGCCGAATTTGAATGAATGTACCATTTTAATCTCCATAGCTATCGCCTGTGCGAAAGCTTTCTGATTTGGGAATATAATGTTGGTTTTGCGAGGCAAAATTGTCGCTGTAAAGCGGCGAAAACATCAAAAGCAATGCGTGAAAATTTATTTTTCACGCGATCCTGTTATTTTCGGGCAAGCTGCCGTCTTGCGGCGGCAGTCGGACTGTGTGCCTCGCTATAGCGCGGCTTGCCCTTGCGGGTAAAACCGCCAAGCAGGGACAGAATCACGCATCCGCCATACCACAGTGCCTGCGTGTATGGCGCCATAGCACTCGCCGCATCCTTAAAAAACAGCGATGCCAGCCAAAAGAGCAGTACATACAAAGCACCGCTGACAGCACCGGTCATGGGGCAACGCTGACGATCGGCCATTCTTCCCGCCAAGCCGCACAAAAAGGCTCCGACGAGTCTTGCGACAGCCGCCATCGGACCGATCCAGCGATCGGGATCCGCTGTAAGCATTGCCGCACCCGATAGAATCAGCATGAGCGTAAGTGCGGTGCCAAGCCCGATGAGTGTGCCGATAAGCACTGCTTTCATCAGCTCACCAAGGCTTGCCTGTTCGTCTTTTGCAATGGAATTTTTCAAGCGAACGCCTCCTTTATAAATGAACGGAATCGAAAGATCCATTCATTTATATGCGGAGAAGATCTGCTTTATGTCAGCAATCCTCTGCCTTTACGTCGATCGTCTTGATGGCACTGCGAAGGATGCGGATCTTGGTGCCGTCACGTCCGGTTTCGATCATAACGGTTTCTTCTTTGATGCTGATGACCTTGCCGATAATGCCGCCAATGGTGGTGATCTCATCACCGACCTGCAGGGAATTGCGCATTTCGTTGATCTCGCGCTCCTGCTTTTTCTGAGGTCTGTACATAAAGAAATAGAACACAGCGATCATGACTACGATCATGACGAGCGAGGTGATGCCTTGCATTCCTGCGCCGGCAGTAGCAGCACCGGCTGCATCGGCAGTCAAAAACAAATTTGTCATGGATAAATCCTCCTTGATAATTTTTACAACAATTTATTATACCGCAAATTAAGGAAAATTGCAAGTATTATTTGTAAATTCAGAAATTTTTTATAAACGGTATGCGCCTTCTCAAAAGCGATCTGTCCGTGTCAGGGGTTTTCGATGGGTGCTTGCGGCATGGCAAGCTCGATCTTTTGCGCGGAGGTGAACTGAACGCGCAGGATGAGCGCAGCCGATGCGAGTGCGCCTGCTGTCAACAGGAGCCAATACAGAGCGTCGGAGATCTCTCCCGTCAAGCCCCCAAGCTGTCCCGACAGATTGAAGGCGATATGAAAGAGAATGCAGGCGGTCAGCGACTGCATTTTTTCATAGATCCAAACGAGCAGAAAGCCAACACAGCTTGCTATGATCACCCACAGGATGCTTCCGTGAATCATGCCGAACACCCATGCGGAAAGGAGCATGGCGGCAAGCATGGGCATACCGCGGCGCAGTCTGGTATAAAAAAGCCCGCGGAAGGTGATCTCCTCCACCAAGGGGGCGGCGATTACAATCGTCAGCCATGACAAAACCGAGCTTTCGTTAAGGAAGGATGCCGCATCGCTGTAGCTTGCAAGCCACTCCTCGGGAATGGGAAGCAGGGAGGTGAAAAGCGACAAAAAGAGGTTGGCGGAAAAGCCGAGAGCGAGAGCGGTGATGCCCTGCGATAACGGCAGGCGCGTGATGCCTGCCTCGACAGTCAGCTTTTTCTTTCGCATGCGAAATAGCACGACAAATGCAATCAAACAGAGAATGCCCGACACCAGCGTCAGCGGCATGGTGAGCGTGTCGATGATGCGGAGCGTTTCGTCCGTCAGCCATTTTGTCAGCGCATCATTGTAAACGCGCAGCTGGTCGGCAGTGAGCATCGAGATGTCGGAGATGCCTTCGGGCAGAAAACGGCTGTGATCGACGGTTGCGGCGCAATATGCCGAAATGGCGATGGATGCCCAGTTGACAACGATGATCTGACTGAGAAAATAGACGGCGAAATAAAAGAGTGCATGCCATATGGCACCGAAGAAGGATTTGAAGCTCATGGACAGTCTCCTTTCGAGGCGGAATGCCGCAAATCGGGATTGACAGTAAAGAGGGAATATGATATACTTGAAGGGAATGGTCAAGCCCTGTTGCGCTATCTTTATTATAGCACACTTTTTTGCGCTTTGCCATATGTTTTTTATGATTTTAGATGTACAATTCATGAATTTTGCGGGGCATGCCGCAAAGGAGGAGCATTTTGCCGAATAAAGCATTTCTTGAAATCACCAATGCCTGCAATCTCGCCTGCGATTTCTGCCACGGAACCAAGCGTCCGCGTCGGTTTATGAGCATTGCTGAATTTACCGAGGCGGCGGAAAAACTGCGCGGATTTGCCGATTATCTCTATTTTCATCTGATGGGAGAGCCGCTGCTCCATCCAATGCTTGACGATTTTTTGCACATTGCGGAGGAGATGGGCTTTCGGGTGATTCTCACCACCAACGGCACGCTGCTCGCAAAATGTGCCGAAACGCTGCTTGCATCGAAAGCACTCCATAAGGTGAGCATCTCTCTGCACGCCTATGAAGCCAACGCGGTGATGCCGTCCATGGATGCCTACCTCGCGGACTGCTTCGACTTTTGTGATCGGGCGGCGCAGGTCGGAAAGATCGCGGTTATGCGGCTGTGGAACCTCGGTGGAAAGAATACGCAAAACGATGCCATCCTTCAAAAAATGCACGCCCGTTTTGATGCAGAGGCGTCTTGGAAGCCGATCTACTCGGGCTTCAGGATCAAGGAGCGCATTTATCTCGAATGGGGCGAAAAATTCGATTGGCCGGACGAAAATGCCGCTGTGTTAGGGGAAAACCACACCTGCTATGCGCTTCGCGATCAGGTGGGCGTTTTGGTGGATGGGACGGTGGTTCCATGCTGTCTCGATGCGGACGGTGCGATCGCGCTGGGGAATCTTTTCAATGATACGCTGGAGCATATTCTGGCATCTGAACGCGCGGTGGTACTCAGACGGTCGCTTGCCGAAGGGCATGTACGGGAACCGCTTTGCCTGCGCTGTGGCTTTGCTCACGGTAAGTGGGGCAGGTGACGGGTGGAGCCGTACCAGCAACAATAACTTCTTCGCGAGGATATTTTGCCAATTCCCGTCAAACATTCAATATAAATTTCGGAAATTTTTGCCAAAAGGCTTGAAAAATGCGGCAAAATGGTGTATAATATAATGAACAAACCAAATTTAGGAGAAGATTATGTTAGACGGTCAATCCATAAGGATGATTCTCGCCATGGTGGCGCTGATTGCAGGCTCTGCGCTGTTTTCTGCCACCGAAACCGCATTCAGCACCTTCAACCGCGTCCGCTTGAAAAACATGGCGGCATCCGGTGACAAGCGTGCTGCGCTGGTGATTCGCCTTGCGGAAGATTATGATTCACTGCTGACCACCATTTTGATCGGCAATAATATTGTCAACATTGCATTGACAGCCATTGCAACGGTCATGTTTGTCATGTGGTTCCCCACCAACGGAGCCGCACTTTCCACGGCGGTTACCACGGTGTTGGTACTGATTTTCGGTGAGGTTTCACCCAAAAGTATCGCCAAGGAAACGCCCGACAGCTTCGTGAAAACAGTTGCGCCGCTGATGCGTGTGATGTTGATCATATTCAAGCCCTTGACCTTCTTTTTCCGCATGTGGAAGAAGCTGCTTTCCATCATGTTTAAGTTGGACGGCAACGACGGCATCACGGAGGATGAGCTGATCACTCTTGTAGATGAAGCGCAGGAGGATGGCGGCATCAACGAAACCGAGGGCGAGCTTATCCGTTCGGTCATCGAATTCGACGATGCGGAGGTGGCAGATGTCATCACGCCCCGCGTGGATGTGGTTGCGATCGACAAGGATACGCCCATGAACGAAATCGCAGATCTGTTTGTGCGTACAGGCTTTTCCAGACTGCCCGTTTATGATGAGACCATCGACAATGTGGTGGGCGTTTTGCATGAAAAGGAGTTCTATCATCGTTGCATGATGAACCATGCGAAGCTGGAAGATGTGCTCACAAAGCCCTTTCTCGTGCCCTGCCATATGAAGATCTCCAAACTGCTTTCAAGCTTTCAGCAATCGAAGGCGCACCTTGCCATTGTCCTTGACGATTATGGCGGCATGATGGGCATTGTGACGCTGGAGGATGTCATTGAGGAACTGGTTGGCGACATTTGGGATGAGCATGACGAGGTCATTGAACTGTTTACCGCGCAGGAGGACGGCAGTATGCGGGTGTCGGGTGATGCCAGACCGATGGATCTGTTTGATTATTTTGAATGTGAGCCGGAGGATGAGGACGATCTGCCTCAGACGGTCAGCGGCTGGGTGACGATGGTGCTTGGCGAGTTTCCGACGGTAGGTGTAGAATTTGACGTGGGCGCTTTGCATGTAAAGATCACGAAGGTGGACGACAGGCTGGTGGAGGAGATCCTCATCACAAAGCTTGCGCCCGAATCCGCCGAGGAAAAACAGGACGAAGAATAAGTCGCATTCGGATTTCCCATGGGAAATCCGAATGGCTTTTGCAAACTCATTGAGAGCGAAAAACACTTTTTCGCGCTATGGGAGTGTGCCTTTGCGGTGCAAAACACATCAATAAAATAAGGAAAGTCCTCTCCGATGCGAGGACACGGTAATGAAAATGAAGAAAATGATCACTCTGCGATCAATGCCCAAAACGCTGTACGGTCGCACGATCTATACGGAAAATGATGCACTGTCTCTGTGCTGGAGCCTTTCGGGCTTTGGCGTGCGCTTCAAGGGCAAGTCTGCGATGCTGCATTTTGACACATTTGAAGGGGAACAGCCCGTATATGTGCTGGTGAAGCTGGACGGCGTGTCCACAAAATATGCCATTGCCACCGGCAAGGAGAAGATCCTTCTTGAAGATCTTTCTGAAGATGTGCATACGATGGAATTTCGCCGTCTGTCCGCCGATGGCGAGCCGCCGCTGCTTGTGGCGGGAATGTCGCTGGAAGGCGAATTTTTGGATCCGCCCGAGCTTCCCTCCTTGCGCGTGGAATTTTTCGGAGATTCCATCACCTGCGGTTACGGCAATCTCGGCGGTCCGGAGGAGAAAGCGTTCTATACCTTTGAGCAGGATCCGACAAAGTCCTTTGCGGGCTTGACCGGCGCAAAGTTAGGCGCAGATTTCCGCATCGTTGCCATTTCGGGCAACGGCGTTGTCAAAAATTGGCGCGGTCTGACCGGCACGCCCATTCCGGAGTTTTTCTATTGGGCTTCCAAACGCGGACGTGTGCCCCACGATTTTACAAGCTGGATTCCCCATGTGGTGGTGATCAATGCGGGTACCAATGACGGCGGCGGCAAGGTGCCGGATGATGAATTTTACGAGGGCGCGGACAAGTTCCTCGATGCCGTTCGCGAAAAATATCCCGATGCCCATATCTTTTGGCTGTACGGCATGATGGGGCTTCGTTACGATGAAGTGCTTGCATCGCTGTTTGAAAAGCGCGGCATGACGGATGATAAGCTATGTTACATTCCCGTTCGTCCGATCCGTGAATTTCCTGACGAGACCGGCTCGAATGGGCATCCCAACGTGAAGGCAAATGTCCGTGCGGCGGAAATTCTGACGGAAGCCATCCGTAAAGCCCTCAAAATCTGAAAGATTTACAAAAAGTTTAATCTGTTGTAAGTCTGTATCAAAGAGTACAGAGTAAAATGATTAGAGGAAGATTATGTTCGGATATGTAAAACCTGTGGCGGCGGAGCTGAAGGTAAAGGAATACGAGCTGTACCGTGCGGTATATTGCGGGCTCTGCGGTGCGCTGGGGCGCAGTGTTTCTCCGTTTGCGAGATTGACGCTGAGCTATGATTTTGTCTTTCTTGCGCTGATGCGTATGTCGCTTGCGGAAGAGAAGGGTAAGATCGGGCGGCGGCGTTGCTTTGCACATCCAATGAAAAAACGGTCGGTTCTGATGCCCACGGAGCAGCTTAACTACTGTGCAAAGATTTCCGCGGTGTTTACCTATCACAAGCTACTCGATGACCGATCCGATCAGCGCGGCTTCAAAAAGCTTGCGGCGGCACTGCTTCTTGTGCCGGCATCCTCTATGCGAAAACGGGCTGGGCTCGGTGAGCATCCCGAGGCATTCATCCGCGAAAAGCTGTGTGAATTGTCCGCGCTGGAAAAGCAGGGATGCGATTCCGTTGATCAGGTGGCAGAGCCCTTTGGGGAACTGCTTGCGGAGGTTTTCGCTTTTGGCTTTGCGGAGGGTGACAGCAAATACCGTATCGCAAAGGAGATCGGAAGGCATCTCGGACGGTTTATCTACATTGCCGATGCGCTGGATGATCTTATGGATGACTGCAAAAACGGTGCATACAATCCCTTTCTCAAAATGTACGGCGAGGATTTCACGGCAAAATTGCAGGCGGATCTGCCCATGTTAGAACGGGCGTTGACCATGGAGCTTGTGGGCATCGAAGCGGCGGTGGAGCTGATGAGTTTTGATGCGGTTCCTTCCTATGAAGCGATCATTCGAAATATTATTTATCTTGGCTTGCCGGAGCAGATGCGGCGCGTGTTCGCAAAGGCTTCGGGCGGCAGTACAACAGATGAAAAAAGCCCCGCGGAAAATCTGCGGGACAATGGAGAACAAATTTTATGAACGACCCCTACAAAGTGCTCGGCGTGTCGCGTGACGCGACGGATGAGGAGATCAAAAAAGCATATCGCAACCTCGCCCGAAAATATCATCCCGACAACTATGTCGGCAATCCGCTTGCCGATCTTGTCGAGGAGAAAATGAAGGATGTCAACGAGGCTTATAACACCATTCAAAAGGAGCGCGCCGCCGGCGGTGCCGATTCGGGTGCACAGCGCAACTATAACGGAAGCGGTGCATGGGGCGATTATTCCCGCGTGCGCGAGTTGATCAATGCGCGGCAATATGCGGAGGCAGAGCTGATTCTTGACGCGGTGGGACAGAACAATCGCAACGCGGAATGGAATTTCCTCAAGGGATGTGTGCTCATTCAGCGCGGTTGGTATTATGACGCGCAGAAATATTTGGAAACCGCCTGCTACCTTGATCCGTCCAACGGCGAATACCGTGCGGCGCTGGAGCGCATCCGCACGAACACGGCGAATTTTGGCGGTGGATACCGTCGGACAACAAGCGTTGGACATTCGCCTTGCGATCTTTGCACGGGTCTGATCTGTGCGGACTGCATGTGTGAATGCTGCGGCGGCGATTTGATTTCCTGCTGTTAATATTTATTTCGAAGAAAACTTTTGTATGCACAAAGGCGAGGTCATCATCATGAAAAAATCAAAAAAGATTGCGCTTGCCGCGATTTTGTCGGCGCTGGGCGTGTTGATCCTTCTGCTCGGCTCCATTTTGACGGTGTTGGATCTGACCATGGTGGCGCTGGCATCTCTGCTGATCATGCTTGCTGTGATTGAGATCGGAGGCGGATATCCCTATCTCATATGGCTTGTGACCGGTATTCTTGCGCTGATGCTTCTGCCGGATAAGTTCTCGGCTCTCTTGTATTTGCTGTTCGGCGGCATTTTTCCGATCCTCAAGGCGATGTTTGAGCGATTGCATTATGCGGTGTCTTGGATCCTCAAGTTCAGCTATTTCAACGCCATGCTGTCGGTGCTGATTCTGTTTGTTATCTTCATCTTCCATCTGCCCGAGACCGATTTAGGCTTCAATCTGCCGGTGTATCTTGTGTGCAATGCGGTGTTTGTGCTGTACGATATAGCCACAACACAACTTGTGACCTTCTATCTGATCAAGATGCGAAAAAAGCTGGGGCTTGGAAATTTCTTCAAATAAACGGTAGACCGCGATGCAAAAGCATCCCGGTCATTTTCTACCATAAGAATCCATTTGGCGACATATATCCAAAGGGGCCGCCGCTCCAATTCGGCTGATACAATTCACCGCCCGTCAGAATGCCGTCCTTGTAGAATTTCGTGGCACCGAGCTTCCCACCGAAGCCCGTGTATCGCGCTTCTGCCGAGATGTGCGTCTCACTTGCGGAGACGATTTCGATGGTCATGGGCACGCAAAGCTTCCATGGATTGCAAATGCGAAGCGATGATGTAACCTGTGCAATGCGCTCCTCTGTTGCATAGGGGGAAAGCTCGTCGGGAACGACGATGCGGGGGTGATTTGTTATCACATGCGCCGCACCGATGAGCAGTACAAGACAGATCGCGGAGGATGCGGCAAAAATCCACCCTTTCCGCAGATGCTTCACGAGCATCAGAAACGCAGGAAGTGTGAATATCAGACAGCCGTAGACAAAAGCGTACAGGAGCAGCATGATAAAAAATACAAGAATGCGAAGCAACAGAGTCATAAACATACCATGGCCTTCGCGTGGCGAAAGCTGCCTTTTCGTTTTTTTCTTTATTAGACGCAGGGACGGACGGTTTTGTTCCTCAAAATGAGAAAATGAATTTTTTGTAAATATATCAAAACTCTTATTGACAATCATGTGACTGCGTGATATAATCTAATTACAAAAAGAAAGGAGGCGATGATGATATGAAGCTTGAAATCCGCATGGATCGCATCCCGGGCACGGTGATGGACAGGGAAAAGATGGGCAATGTGACAGGACGTGAGTTCCTTGACAAGATTTATTACATTACGGATGGAATCATGCTGTCGCAGATTCGTGAAATTTCGGGAATCGACGGCTCCACTCTTCAAAACTGGACAAAGCGCGGCTGGGTTGCCAATGCACATAACAAACGCTACGATAAAAATCAGCTGGCGCGCATTCTCATCATCAATATGATGCGCGACTCCATGCAGCTTGAGCGCATCGCCCAACTTCTCACCTATGTGAATGGCAGAGCAGGCGACATAACGGATGACATCATTCCCGAATCGGAGCTGTATGGATATCTTTGCCTTGCCATTGATCACATTGTGGCAGAAGATGTGCCGCAGGACAGCAATAGCCTCGGCGAACTGCTTGATTGCATTTTGTCCGACTATGAGGAGCGCATGGCAGGCGCGGCAAAACGGCTGAAAAATGCTTGTGCGATCATCATTATGGCATATTATGCCACGCTTGTCAGACAAAAGGCGCACGACATGTTGAATCGAATCGTGTGAAAAGACGTTTTCCATTCACGAAAAAAGGAGTGTGAATCATATGACTGAATGGTGGAATTCCCTTACGGGCTTACAGCAAATATTTGCTTGCATCGGCATCCCGGCGACGCTGGTGCTGATCGTGCAGACGGTGCTGTTGTTTTTCGGCATCGGCGACGGTATGGACGGCGATACGGATATTGACACTGACGGTTTTGATGTTGCCGACTCCGCAGATGGCGGATTGGTGCTTTTCTCGGTGCGCGGCATCGTGGCGATGTTCTGCGTGGCGGGATGGGCTGGCATTGTGTTTGTCGATCTCGGACTTTCGCCTGCGGTTTCGATTTTACTTGCCACCCTATGCGGCGTGGCGGCGCTGTTCGGCATTGCATATTTGCTGAAGTCGGTTATGAAATTGCAATCCAACGGCACGGTGCAGATCGGTTCCGCCCTCGGAAAAACGGGCGAGGTTTATATTCCCATCCCCGCAAAGGGCGAAGGCCGCGGTAAAATCAGCATTACGGTGCAGGATCGCTTTATTGAAATTGATGCGATCACTGTCGGCGAAACCCCTCTCAAAACCGGAGAGACTGTTCGCGTGGTTTCCACGGATGAGGCAGGACTTGTGGTTGTTGAGCGCGTTTTGAAATAATTTGACCGATTTCGGTTACTATAATGATTATAATGATTGAAAAGGAGTAATTACTATGCCTGGTTCTGGTTCGAGCATGCTTATGCTTATTTGTGTTCTCGCACTTCTCGTGCTGACGACTTTGATCGTCATTGCCTCCCGTTACAGAAAATGTCCCTCCGATAAAGTCATGGTTATTTACGGTAAGGTGGGCAACAATGCGGACGGCAGTTCTCGCTCCGCAAAATGTATCCACGGCGGCGCGTCATTCATTTGGCCCGTCATCCAATCGGTGGAATTTCTCGACTTAACGCCGATCTCCCTGAACGTGGATCTTCGCAATGCACTTTCCAAGCAGAATATCCGCGTGGATGTGCCCTCTCGCTTCACCGTCGGTATTTCCACCGAGGCGGGCGTTATGCAGAACGCGGCAGAGCGTTTGCTTGGTCTGAAAATGGACGACATTCAGGAGCTTGCCAAGGATATTATCCTCGGTCAGCTGCGTCTTGTCGTTGCTACCATGGAAATTGAGGAGCTGAATGCGGACCGCGACAAGTTCCTCGAGGCGGTTTCCCGCAACGTGGAAACTGAACTGAAAAAAATCGGTCTGCGCCTCATCAACGTCAACGTGACGGACATTACCGATGAATCCGGATACATCGTTGCTCTGGGTAAGGAAGCAGCCGCAAAGGCGATCAACGATGCAAAAATTTCCGTTGCACAGGCAGACCGCGAGGGTGCCATCGGTGCGGCTAACGCAGAGCGCGATCAGCGTATTTCGGTCTCTCATGCGGATTCCGAGGCGATCAAGGGCGAAAATGAGGCAAAGGTGCAGGTCGCGGAATCCAATGCGATGCTCCGCGAGCGCGAGGCTGAGGCTTTGAAGCGTGCCATCGCTGCCGAAAAGATCCAAGAAGCAAAGGCGCTGGAAGAAGCATACGCGGCACAACAGGCTGCCGAGCAGGCGCGTGCATCTCTGGAGCAGGCAACGCTGGAAGCGGATATTATCATAAAGGCGCAGATTGAAAAGCAGAAGATCGAATTGCAGGCGGAAGCCGAAGCTGAGCAGATCCGTCGCCGCGCAAAGGGTGAAGCGGACGCAACACTTATGCGTATGCAGGCGGAAGCGGACGGTTTGCGCGAGATTTTGATGAAGCAGGCAGAAGGTTTCGCAGAGCTCGTGAAATCCGCAGGCGGCGAATCCGACACCGCAGTTCGTCTGATGATTGCCGACAAGTTGGAGGAGCTGACCAAGATCCAAGTCGAAGCCATCAAGAATCTCAAGATCGACAAGGTTACGGTTTGGGACAGCGGCGCACAGGGCGAAAACGGCAAGGGCGCCACTGCAAATTTCCTCTCGGGTATGATGAAAGCCATTCCGCCGATGAACGAAATGTTCGACATGGCGGGTATGAAGCTTCCCGAATATTTAGGTAAGGCAAAGGATGCGGACACCTCCGCATCGGATGCACAGTAAATCATCCACGCGGGCAGAGTTTTTCTGCCCGCGTAACCGTTTTATATGAAAATGAAGAAAAATATCGAAAAATCTGAGAAAAAGGTTTCTTTTCAAAAGCAGCTCGTGAATGAATTTCGCCGCACGCGCTCCACATTCATTCTGTATATCATTTTGCGCGGACTTGTGATCGCCGTCGCCATCCGCCAGCTTTTTAACGGCAATTACGAGAATGTGTTTTTGTGTGCGCTGACGTTGGCACTCTTTCTTCTGCCAGCCTTTGTGTCGAAGACCTTTTCGGTGGAGCTGCCGTCTCTGCTGGAAAAAATCGTGCTGCTGTTTATTTTTGCGGCGGAGATCCTCGGTGAGATCGGCGATTATTATGTGAATTTTCCGCTTTGGGATACCATGCTGCATATCACGACGGGATTCCTTGCCGCGGCGGTTGGATTATCTCTCATTGATCTTCTCAACCGCAACGAGCGGATCCAGTTTGCAATGTCGCCACTGTTTGTGGCGATGCTTTCTTTCTGCTTTTCCATGACCATCGGCGTGCTGTGGGAATTTTTTGAATACGGCGCGGATATTCTTTTGCAAACGGATATGCAGAAGGATATGGTGGTGCAGTCCATTTCGTCGGTACTTCTCAATCCCGAGCATACCAATACCGCCGTCAAAATCGAAAATATCACCGAAACCGCCATCAACGGTGTGCCGCTTGCCATTGACGGCTATCTCGACATCGGATTGTTTGACACGATGAAGGATATGTTCGTCAATTTTGTCGGCGCGGTGGTATTCAGCGTGTTTGGATATTTCCACGCCAAATATACGGGCAAAAATAAAAGCGCGCCCATCGTAGAAGGGCTTCGCATCCGCAGACGCAAAAAATAGAGGCTTCCGATGGACAAAAAATCAGCTACGCCGAAGCGCAGCTGATTTTTTATGTTTAGTCGTCGCTTTCATTCCCGAAGGCTTCTTCGTGGATCTTTTTCTTTTTTTCGTCCATCGGATCGTTAGCGGACGATTCGCCCTTGATGAATTTATCCTTTTTCTTTAAGCTGAACTTGTTTTCCGTACCCGTCCAAAGCCGTTTGAGATTCTCGCGATGGAGCCAGATAACCAGCAGGGTGTTGAGAATGGAAATAATGGCGGGGATCATGCCCTCCGGCTCGCCGTAATTGAGGAAGGAATAAAGCCGATTGAGAAGCAGCGGATAGAACAGCATGCCGATGATGGAGCCAAGGGAGAGATATTTGGTCGTGGCGACCAGAATAAAGAAGATCAAAAACAAAACGAGGAATACGACCGGCTCCAGACAGAGCAGCATAGCGGCGGTGACGACGATGCCCTTGCCGCCCTTGAAGTTGTAGAAGCAAGGGAATGCGTGACCGATCACGCAAAAGAATCCGGCTATGTAAGCGCCGGCTTCGCCGCCGAGAAGCATGCCCAAAAGCACGGAAACCACTGCTTTTAGCATGTCGCCGACCAGCGTGAAAGCTGCCGCCGTTTTTCCGTAGGTGCGAAGCATATTGGTCATGCCCGCGTTTCCGCTGCCGTAGCGGCGGATGTCATCGTGGAATTTATATTTGGAGATGATGATGGCAAAGTTCAGACCGCCGAGAAAATAGGCGATCACGCCTCCTGCGAGGCAGAGCAGTGCCAAAACTGCAAGGGAAATGGTGTTTTCATCGCCCATGATCAGCTTTGGAATCAAGCCGATTTTTGTAAGATCGTAAAGTGTCATTCTTCCTTGTCTCCCTTCTGACGGATGATAAGTTTAATGGGAGTGCCGCGGAAGCCGAACACATCGCCCTGCTGGTTTCCGATGACTCGCTGGTAAGAGAAATGCAACAGATCCCCATTGTTGCACAATATGACAAATGTGGGAGGCTTGATTCCAATCTGCGTCATGTAATAAATCTTCAGATGGCGCCCCTTGTCGGATGGCGGCTGTACGCGTGCAATGGCATCATTGAGCACATCGTTGAGCATGCCTGTGGAAATGCGGGTGCAGTTCTGATTGTAGACATAGTTGATGAGCTCAAACAACTTCACTACACGCTGTCCCGTCTTTGCGGAAACATACAGCGTGGGAGCGTATGGCATGTAGGAGAGCGCGGTATATACATCCTTGTCGTATTCGACGGTATTCTTTTCGTCCGATTCCAAGGTATCCCATTTGTTGACGACAATGATGCACGCTTTTCCGGATTCGTGGGCAATGCCCGCGATTTTTTCATCCTGCTCGGTGACGCCTTCCTTTGCATCGATCATCAGCACGCAAACATCGGCGCGATCCACCGCCATCTTTGCGCGAAGCACGGAAAATTTCTCGATGCGGTCCTCCACCTTGGACTTGCGGCGAATTCCTGCGGTGTCGATGAAGGTATATTTGCCGTATTGATTTTCAATCTTGGTATCCACCGCATCGCGGGTGGTTCCGGGGATGTCGGAAACGATCAGGCGCTCCTCGCCGAGGATCTTGTTGATGATGGAGCTTTTGCCCGCATTCGGCTTGCCGATGACGGCAACCTTAATGAGGTCTGAATCATCTTCTTTTTCCTCATCGGAGGGGCACAGCTCCAGCACACGGTCAAGCAGATCGCCCGATCCCGTTCCATGCACAGAGGAAAGCGGGATGGGCTCGCCCTCCACGCCCAGCTCATAGAATTCGTAAAATTCCATGGGGAGCGCGCCGATGGAATCGCATTTGTTGACGGCGAGGATCATGGGCTTTTGGGATTTTACCAGCATGGTGCAGATATCGCGGTCGGCGGCGGTGAGACCGGTGGTCACATCCACCATAAAAACGATGACATCAGCCGTTTCGACGGCAACCTCCGCTTGATTTTTCATCTGCTTTAAGATGATGTCATCGGATCTTGGTTCGATGCCGCCCGTATCCACAAGCATCATTGCGCGACCGTTCCATTCGATCTCGTAGTAGATGCGGTCACGGGTAACGCCGGGCGTGTCCTCTACAATAGAGATGCGCTCGCCCGCAAGCTTATTAAAGAGCGTACTCTTGCCAACATTCGGACGTCCGACGATGGCTACGACAGGTTTTGACATTGGAATTTCCTTTCAGTTGTTATTCTAAATGTATGTGTATGCTGTGATGAAAACAGCGATTTCAATACAAAATTTTCGATACGAAATCTGTGCCGACGGAATCGGTGGGAATGAGGTGTACTCCCAGCGTTTTTGAAATCTGCTCGGGCGTCATATCGTCGAGAAAACGATCTCCTTCGGCGCGGAGCATGACGGAAGGGATAAGCAGCCGCTCGCCAAGCGGCTTGCCTTGCAGCTGTGCGGCAAGGTCGCGCCCGGTGACAAGTCCTGCAACGGTGATATTTTCCCCGAAAAACTCGTTTTTAATGCGGTAAACGGAGATTTGCAGGGAGGGTACGCGGCGCATCAGCATATCCGACAGCGAGCGGATGAAATCATAAGCGGCATAGCCTGTGGCGATGGATAGCTTGCGCGGTTTTTTCAAGTCATACTCGTCGAGAAAATCCATCTCCTCTGCAAATTCCACGGCAAGCGAACGAATCATGCCTACGCCGTTTTCAAGCTGTGGATAGCCCTCGTAATAGTCCTCGCACGGAAGCTCGCGCCCACAGCGCAAATACATCTCATCTGCGCAGAAAAACATACGCGAACCGTATTTCTCCATACATTCTGCCGCAAAGGCATCCACCTGATCAATGATGGCGGCGGTTTGCTCGGGCGTGTGCATTTCAAGCGGGAACAGCCCATCGCGATGGTCGGTCAGACCGGCAGGCACCACAGATACGCCGAGAAGATGGGGGGCAAGCGAGGATAGATCGCGCATGGAGCGATCAAGCTCCGCGCCATCGTTCAGACCCCTGCACAGCACGATCTGGCAATTGAGATCAATGCCCGCTTCGACAAAGCGGCGCATGTAGGACAGCACTTCACCTGCGCGCTTGTTTTTCATCATTTTCACGCGAAGCTCGGGATTTGTGGTGTGTACGGAAATGTTGATGGGGGAAGTCTTCATCTCACAGATGCGCTCCACATCCGCGTCGGTCAGATTGGTCAGCGTGATGTAATTTCCCATCAAAAAGGACAGACGGGAATCATCATCCTTGAAATAGAGCGTTTCGCGCATGCCCTGCGGAAGCTGGTCGATGAAGCAGAACACGCATTTGTTGCGACAGGATTGCTTGCAATCCATGAGATAGGTTTCAAACGCCAGCCCGATGTCATCGTACTCGCCTTTTTTGATGGTTACATCCAAAAGCTCCGCGCCTCGGTGAAGCTGTAGGGTGATCTTTTTTTCGGTGAGGCGGAATCGGTAGTCGAGCACGTCACGGATGTCGTGACCGTTGATGGAAAGCAGAATATCGCCTGCCTGAATGCCATGCTTTTCGGCAAGGGAGGCGCGTTCCACATTTGTGATGGTTACCATTTTCATTACCATGCCTTCGCGTGAGCAAAGGCTTCCTTATTTGGGAATGTGAAGCGGGATTTTGCTATTCTCCTGTTAATTCCACAAAAAGCGGCTCATGATGCACCGCGGGGAGGATCTTTTCCAGCAGATCCGCCGTTGCGATCTTGAGGCTGGAGGTGTTGATACAGGGATGACAGCCGAAATAAGCATCCGCGACAACATCGCGGTCGATCAAAAGACGGACATTGTTTTCGGTGTCGTTCATCAGTCCCAATACGCTGAGCGAGCCGGGCGTGATGTCAAGAAATTGCTCCATGAAAGCGGGCGGCGCAAAGGAAAGCCGCGACGAGCCGATCTGATGCGACAATTCTTTGGTGGAAAAATGCTTGCTTCCCGGCATCATCAAGAGATAGAATTTTGTTTTCTGCTGATTGCAGAGTAGGAGATTTTTGCAAATTTTTATGCCGAGACAATTACCTGCCTCCGCGCAGTCTTCGATGGCACCGGTAGCATCGTGGTCGATGCGGACGAAGGGCACGGAGAGGGATCCCAACAGATCGTATACGCGCTCTTCCTTTGGAAGGCGTTCATCTGTGGGACGGGTTTTATAAAGTGTTGGATCAATATTCATGATTTTGTCTTTGGTTTGAAAAAATATACCACAGCAAGGGAGATCACGGCGCCAAACAGCACATCGGACAGATAATGCGCGCCGATGCGGACTCTGGAAAAGGCGGTGACGGCAATCCAAATGAGCAACGCGGCTTTGAAAAGCGGCTGCATGCGGCGATACTTTTCGGGCAGAAAGCGGAAATAGTAGCTGATGGCGTAAATTGCCGCGGCATTGGCGGTATGTCCCGATGGGAAGCTGAAAAATCCGTTGAAGCCCTGCGGCAGATACCACGGTGTGAAAAGCGACAGATCTCCATCAAGCTGACGGAAGCGTACACGTCCCCAGCATAATTTCAGCACCCAGATGATCACAAAAACGGCGATTCCCACATAGGCACAGCGGCATGCGGTGTCAAACAGCGCGTGTAGCGTTTCTTCGGAAAGCCGCGCAGCAAACAGGAAAAACAGGGCGGCGACAATCGATCCGAGCGCGACGGCGATGATGTTCAAGGTGGCGCTTTCTTGAAAAATGCCGTAATCCACGAGATAATCGCCCACACCGCCCGCGGCGAAACCAGCAGTTCCGACACAGCCGATCAGGGTAAGAATGGCAAGGATAACAAGCTTTTTGCTTGCGGCCGATCGCTTAACAAAATATACCGACATCAATGCAAAGTTGAAGGAGGTGAATAGGATCGCAGGGAGCTCTCCCACCACTTCCAGCACCTTGCCGTAGACAGATTGCCCGTCGGCGACAGAAAGGGAGATTTTGAGATCATAGGCGGTGGCGATTCCGAGCAAAACAAGCCACAGTATGCCCAAAAACCAGATGAAACCGTATTTTTTTAATGTTTTCATAAAATACAAGTACGGACGAGAGAGACCACGCGGGGCGTGATCCTCTCCCGTCCGATTTGAATCCGAAAAATCAAAGTCCGAGAACGGCTGCGCCGATGATGCCCGCATCATTGCCAAGCTCCGCGATCTTGAGCGCAGTGGGCTTGATATTGGCATTGCCGTAGGTTTCTTCCTTGATGATTGCTTCCAGCGGATCGGTGAGATAATTCTTCTCGTTGCAAATTCCACCGCCGATTACAAGAATCTCGGGCTGGAAAATGTTGATGATATTGGAGAGACCGCAGCCAAGGTAGGAGATGTACATATCCACAACCTCTTTTGCGGGAGCATCGCCCTGCTTCATTGCCGCAAATGCGGTCTTGCCGCTGACCTTGCTTTCTTCGGCAACCATTTTTTCCATCAGCGTGGGGATGCCTTTTTGCTTGCATTCTTCAATCTTTTCTTTTGTCATGTTAATAAGACCGGTGGCGGAGCTGTAAGCCTCCCAACAGCCCTTGCGGCCGCAGGAGCACTGTCTGCCCTGATGCTCGATGACAATGTGACCAAGCTCTGCGCCTGCATAGTTGAAGCCGGAGTAAACCTTATGGTCTATGATGATACCACCGCCAACACCGGTTCCGAGGGTGATCATGACCGCATCGGCAACGCCCTTTGCGGCACCTGCGACAGCCTCGCCCTTTGCAGCGGCATTGGCGTCGTTTTCGACCAGAACCTTTTTGACGGGGATATAGCGCATCAAAATTTCTGCGATGGGGAACATCTCAAAGGGAAGGTTATTTGCATAAACGACCATGCCCTTGACGGGGTCGATAGCGCCGGGGGAAGCGATGCCCACATATGCAATGTCGTCAAAGGAGAGACCTGCATCCTTTACGAGCTTGTCGCAGAGCGCGCCCATATCCTTGATGATCTCCTCACCGGTGCGTCCCGCAACATTGGTGGGAACGCTGCCCTTGACAACGATCTTGTAGTTTTCGTCAACAATGCCCGCGGCGATGTTGGTTCCACCGAGATCTACACCGATATAATACATAGTTTAATACCTCTCAAATCCATGAATTTACACATATAAGAAATGGTTTTCTTGCCATAAATATTATAATGTATTTTTGCGCTTCTGTCAAGGGTTTGTGCGAAAAGTTTTTTGCTTGTTAATCAAAAGGCACCAAAGGAAGAAGAACGGCAAAAATGACGGGGTGACCGAAAGGTCACGCCGCACTGCTATTTTGTAATTTTGTCGATGGCTTTGTTTTCGCCAAGCAGGGCAACGGTATCGTTACCCATGAACTTGCGGGTCGGATCCGGCGAGATGTTCATCTCTCTGCTTTCGGCATCGCTGACCGCAAGCACCGTAACGCCGTATTCGCGGCGCACATTCAGCTCGATGAGGGATTTCCCCACCCATTTTTCGGGGACGGTGACTTCTACGATAGAGTGAGTATCGGAGAATTCGATATATTCCAGCACATTGTTTCTATCGAGGATATTTACCAATTTTTCGCCCATGTCCTTTTCGGGGAAAACCACCATATCCGCACCGATCTTTTCAAGTACACGTCCATGCTGTTCACTGCCTGCCCGTGCAACTACCTGCTTGACGCCAAGCTCCTTGAGGATCAACGTGGTAAGCAGATTGTCGTTGAAGTTATTGGCGGTGGCGACAACCGCACAATCGTAGTCGGCGACACCCGCCGCGCGAAGGACCTGCTCGTTTGTGGAATCGCCGACAACGGCATTGGTCACCACATCGCTCATAACATTGACCACGTCATCGTTTTCGTCGATGACCAGCACCTGATGATCGGTTCTTGCGAGATTGATCGCCAGCGTCTGTCCGAATCTTCCCAAACCGATGATGCAAAAACTGCGTTTTTTCGTTTTCATAATTCGTTACTTCCTTTTTTGTGATTCACCCGATCATCATATTGATCTCGGGATAGGTGATGCAGCTCTTTTTCTGTGCCTGCTTGAGCAGAACGGAATAGGTGATCGTCAGAAGTCCCACACGTCCGAAGAACATCAGACACATGATGGCAATATGCCCCGCAAGGGACAGCTCCGGTGTCAGCGACAGCGATAATCCCACGGTCGCCATGGCGGAACAGGTTTCGTAAAGCACGGGAATGAGCGTTGTTTTTGTAGTGGTCAAAATGACCATGGTTGCGGTGAATACGGCGACGAGATCAATGCCCACCACGGTAAGCGCACGCACCACCGTTTCATGGGAGATCTTGCGCCTGTAAACGGTGACGTCACTCTCGCCTTTTGTAAACGTCAGAACCGCCAATACGACGATACCGATGGTGTTCACCTTCATGCCTCCCGCTGTGGAGCCGGAGCATCCGCCGATCAGCATGAGGATCACGGAAACGAACCTCGAGCCGTCCGAAAGCCCACTTTGACCGATCATATCAATGCCGGCAGTTCGGGTCGTTACCGATTGAAACAGGCATTCGAACAGCTTTGCGCCCACCGATTTTTCGCCGACGGTGGCGGGATTGTTCCATTCGCAGAGAGCGATGAGCGCCGTGCCGCCAAGCAGAAGGATGGCGGTCATCGTCAGCACGAATTTCGAATAGACGGAGATGCGCTGACGCTTGGTGATCAGATTCACGATGTCATTCCAAACGATAAATCCGATGCCGCCGATCACGATCAGCAGTATCAGCGTGGTGCCGATAATATAATTATCATAAAAGGCGGTGAAGCTGGAGAATGCGCCGCTATAGCCGCCGAGAATGTCAAAGCCCGCATTACAGAAGGCGGATACCGCATGGAAAATACCGTACCAAATGCCCTTTCCCACGCCGAAGATCGGTATAAATTGGGTGGAAAGAATGATCGCGCCGATGCCTTCGAAGGCGAAGGTGCCGATGACAATGCGTTTGACAAGTGCAACGGTGCCGTCAAAACCGGTCAGTCCCAGCGATTGCGCCACCAATATGCGTTCGCGGGGGGTGATCTGCCGCTTGATGAACAGAGACATCATCACCGCCATGGTCATAAAGCCGAGTCCGCCGATCTGAATCATGCAAAGAATGACCACATGACCGAAGGTGTTCCAATGCGTGCCCGTGTCCACGGAAACCAATCCTGTGACACAGGTGGCGCTGACCGCGGTGAAGCCCGCGTGCCGCGGCGATGTGAAGCTGCCGTCCGCCGAGGAGATCGGCAAGCAGAGCAGCAGCGTTCCCACGAGAATGACGGCAAGAAATCCAAACAGAATGATCTGTGTTGCGGACAGCCGTCGCCTTGCATGAATATGGGAGCGTGCGCGTCTGAAATGGGCGCGTCGAGGATTTTCAAAGGCTTGTGTTTTCATGGATATAACCATTGCTTTCGCCGTGGCGAAGGCTACCTCTCTATCATAACGGTGGATCCCCTCGATACGCGAGGAAATTGTACCGATTCTTTATGAAAATCATGTATTTCTATGTATATTATACCGCAGTTTTGCTCGCTTGTCAAGAGTGGCACGCGCATGTGAGATTCGTGGCGATTTTACAAAATAACAGGATACGGACGAGATTGTTTTCGCCACATACTTGCATTTCTATGGCAGTTGTGATATAATGGTAGCAACAAAAACCCTAACGGATAGAGAGGATGCTTTCGCCATGGTGAAAGCACAGTTATCGTAATGTTGATCAAGCCCGACTTTTTTGATGCCTTTCGATGCAAGGCTTCCGCCTGCAAGGACACCTGCTGTGCGGGATGGGAAATCGACGCGGACGGGGATACTGCCGCATTTTATGAATCCCTTGACGGCGAAAACGGCAGCTTTGTGCGCGAAAGACTGCATTTTGATGCGGACGGATGCCATCTCTGTAAGGAGGGCGCACGATGCGGATTTTTGCGGGAGGATAACCTCTGCGAGCTGATCTTACGTTTGGGAGAAGACGCTCTTTGTGATATTTGCAGGGAGCATCCGCGCTTTTATACGGGAGACGGCGGTATCACGCTGGCGGGGCATGGGATGACCTGCGAAGAAGCGGCGCGTCTTTGGCTTGAAAAATCCCCGCGCTTTGTTTTCGTCGACGACGGTGAGTTGCACGATGCATGGGCAGCAAAGGAGCTTGACTCGCTGATGGAGTCTTTATCAAAGCCGATTGCCGCATTGCCCGACGACGCTCTGCCTGAGATAAGCTATGCGGAACTGCGTGCATTGTTTGTTTCGCTGGAGGCGATGGATCCTGCCTATCCCGAAGGATACAGCAGGACAGCACCGAAGGCGCAGGATGACCGCTATGCAAATTTAGCGGCATATTTTCGATTCCGCTATCATTTTGAATTGGGCGAAATGCTGACGGCAAAGCTTGCTGCGGCATGCTGCATTATGATTGCCGCGCTTGAGCGCGATCTTGAGGAGGCGGCGAAGGCATTTTCGGGTGAGGTGGAATACGATCCCGACAATATGGAAAAAATTCTTGATTTTCTCGAAACGCACAGCATCGCAAGGCTGGTGCGGGAGGTGTTCGGCTAAGGCTGTATATGTCGCCTGCTTGATGCACCGCAGTAGATTTTTTAGTTGGAGGAAGATATGTTCAAAAAAGAGCATTTGAAATGCAAGATCATCGCGTTTGTTCTGCTCGATCTTCTTGTGAGCACGGTATATTTCGGTCTGGCATCCATGCCTGACGGTGCAAATCCGTCGATGCTTTATCTTGGATTTCATTTTGAATTGCTTCTTGTGTATTTCCCGCTGACCGCCCTTGTTTACGGCTGTGCGGCGGCGATATGCGCCTTTTGCGATTACGGTTATATGGGGCTGATGTCGGTGATCTTTGCTGTCTGCGCGCTGATCGGCATTACATGGAACGACATTTGCATTTGGCAGGGCGCGTTTATTTTCATCGGTATAATGCTGGGGGCGCTGATCCTCACGCAGCTTGTGATTCTGCTTGTCCGCGCGATTATCAAAAGCGATCGAACGTACAAAATGAAGAAAGAAGAAAAGTGAGCTTGCAAACATAGCGCACAGAGTGAGCGGATTATAAATTTTCGCGGCGGTGCTTGCGACATTGCATGTACCAAGAAGCCGCATCTATGAGGGAGTTGGAGTATCTTGAACAAAATTTTAAGTAACAAGCTGTATCTGTACATGACGGAGTTCTTTGCAGGTGTGGCGGTCATGGCGGTGGAGCTTGGCGCATCCAGACTGCTTGCCCCCTATTTTTCATCGTCGCAGATCGTATGGACGATCATCATCGGCACCATCATGATCGCGCTGGCGCTTGGCAACATTTGGGGCGGACGGATGGCGGACCGTGATCCGAATCCCGACAGACTGTATATGCGGTTGATCATAGCCGCCGTTTGGATCGGGCTGATCCCGCTTGTGGGCAAATATGTCATTATCGGTGTGTCGGGGCTGATGGTTTTGGTCGTAAACACCGGATTTCTTGCGGCAGCGGCATTTGTATCCTGCCTTGTGGTGTTTTTCTACCCGCTGTTTTTGCTGGGAACGGTGACACCCTCGCTGGTCAAATATACCATGCAGTCCATGGATGACAGCGGAAAGGTGGTGGGCTATATGGAGTCCTTCAACACCGTGGGATCCATCCTCGGCACATTTTTGCCCACCTTTGTGACCATTCCCGCTGTGGGAACATCCGTCACCTTCCTCATTTTTTCGGCGGTGCTGTTGCTTCTTGGCGTGATTTATTTTGTCACCGTCAAACGAAAGCAGATAATGTGCGTACTTGCGGCAGGTCTGATCGTCATTTCCGCCGTGTTCGGGCATTCGGACAGCTTTGCTTTTTGGGAAGAGGATCTTGCCTATGAGGGCGAATCCATCTACAATTATTTGCAGGTCAAGGAAACGGACCGCAGCGTCCTGCTTTCCACCAATGTGCTGTTCGGCGTGCAATCGGTGGCGATGAAGGATGGCGGTCTGACGGGCATGTATTACGACTATGCGCTGGCGGCTCCTTACATGGCGGCATCGGCGGATGCCTCCCCCGATATTCTGATTCTCGGTATGGGAAGCGGTACCTACGCCACTCTGTGCCGCAAATATTTCCCCGAGGCGAACATTTCGGGCGCGGAAATTGACGGGCGCATCATTTCGCTTGCCAGAGAGCATTTCGGCATGCCCGATGATGTTGCGGTGGCGGAATATGACGGTCGCGCCTATCTTGCGGTGGACGATCGGAAATACGATGTGATCATGGTGGATGCCTATCAGGATATCACCATCCCCTTTCAGATGTCAACAACGGAGTTCTTTTCGATGGTGAAGTCCCATCTTCGGGAGGATGGGGTGATGGTGGTCAATCTGAACATGCACTCCGCGGATGAAAACAGCATCAATGCTCACCTCTGCGATACCATTGCCGCGGTGTTCGATCATGTAAAGCTTGTTGATGTCCCCGGCACCACCAATCGCGAGCTTTTTGCATGGAACGGCGAGATTCGTGTGCTTTCGCAGATGGTAACAACGGTGGACGATTTTACGCTGGCAAATAAGCTGCTGCGCGTTGAAGACGCGCTGTACGATTATGAAGGCGGCGATCGGATCCTCACCGACGACAAGGCCCCCGTGGAGCTGCTCGGCATGCAGGTAATCGACGATCTGATCACGGAGGAATTGTCATATTATAAAAGAATTTTAGACGAGCGAGGTCTTCGCGGACTGTTGGAGAGCTTGCTTGCTTGATCAAAAAAATATGCCGCAAAAGCTCACGCATTTGGGGCAAACGTTTATTTTTTTTGTTGTTTTTTTTTTTTG
>JAZTWJ010000083.1:0-7317 GCA_045635785.1 Candidatus Flemingiibacterium sp. | reverse complement strand
CCGAACAGCTTGACAACAAGGATATCAAGCTCTCGCTCACCGACAAAATTACATCCAAGGGAATCTTGGTGGATCAGGGTGTCATTGCAGGCTGTGCAGGCGGTACATTTGATAACCTTATGGCAGCGGCGGATATTCTCGCCGGTGCATCCACCGGCTGCGGTGCATTCACTCTGTCCGCGTATCCCGCATCCCAGCCCGCATATATCGAGCTGGTTCGCAACGGCGCTGCCGCCAAGCTGATGGAAGCGGGCGTAACCCTCCGCACCGCCTTCTGCGGTCCCTGCTTCGGTGCGGGCGATGTACCCGCCAACGGCGGCCTTTCCATCCGCCATTCCACAAGAAACTTCCCGAACCGCGAAGGCTCCAAGCCCGGCAACGGTCAGATTGCATCGGTGGCGCTCATGGATGCGCGCTCCATCGCCGCAACCGCAAGAAACGGCGGCATTCTGACACCCGCCACGGAAATTGAGGTGGAATATACAACGCCCGATTATCATTTCGACTCCACCGTTTACGACCATCGCGTTTACAAGGGTTATGGCAATGCAAAGCCCGAAAACGATCTGAAAATCGGCCCCAACATCGCCGATTGGCCCGTCATGAGCGAGCTGACTGAGGATCTGCTGCTTCGCGTGGCATCGGTCATCACCGACCCCGTCACAACCACCGATGAGCTGATTCCCTCGGGCGAAACCTCCTCCTATCGTTCCAATCCGCTCAAGCTTTCCGAATTTACTCTTTCCCGCAAGGATCCTGCATATGTAAACAGAGCAAAAGCGGTGCACGCCTATGAAAAGGCACGTCTTGACGGCGCAGATTCTGCCACAGGTGAGCTTGCGGATGTATTCGCGAAGATTCGCGAAATCAAGCCTTCCGCAGTTGCGGCAAATGTGGGCATCGGCAGCGTGGTTTACGCGAACAAGCCGGGCGACGGTTCCGCACGCGAGCAGGCAGCTTCCTGTCAGAAGGTACTTGGCGGCTGGGCAAACATCGCCATGGAATATGCCACCAAGCGTTATCGCTCCAACCTCATCAACTGGGGTATGCTTCCCTTCCTGTTTGATGATGCATCCGCATTCGAAATCGGCGACCATGTTTACGTACCGAATGTGCGCGAGCTGGTGGCGGCGGCAAAATATGAATTCTCGGCGTATATCATCAAAGCGGATGGTTCCGTTAAGCCTATTACGCTGAAAATGGGTGAGCTTACCGATGATGAGCGCACAATCATTCTTTGCGGCTGTCTCATCAACTATTACAAGGCAGGCAACTAATAAAATACCGAAAACCACGCATCGCCCAAAGCAGTTCTGCCGCTTTGGGCGATGTTGTCCAACGGTATGGTCAAGTTGAATCACAAATAATCCTATGGAGGACTTCTATCATGAAATTTCGAGATATGCCCTATGAGCGCGTGGATCTTGATGCATTAGGCGCGGCGTTCGACGCGCTGACAGAAAAAATCAAGGCAGCCGAAAACGGCGAACAGGTACTTGCCGCCTTTCGTGAGCAGGAGAAACTGAACGTTCATGCGCAGACGATGATATCCATCGCCTCGGTTCACAATTCCATTGACACCCGCGACGCATTCTACGACGCGGAGAAGGAATTCTACGACCTGAATCTTCCCGCCTTTGAGGAGCATTCACAAAAACTTATGCTGGCTGTGCTTGAATCCCCCTACCGCGATGAGGTGGCAAAGGTGACGGGCGAATTGATGTTCAAAAATTTAGAGATGGATCTCAAAACCTTCTCTCCCGCCGTCATCGAACTGCTTGGGCGCGAAAACAAGCTGGTCAGCGATTACGCAAAGCTCATCGCCTCGGCAAAAATCGACTTTGACGGCAAGCAGCTCAGCATTTCCCAGCTTGCAGCATACAAACAAAATCCCGATCGCGAGGTGCGCCATGCCGCATATCAGGCAGAGAGCGATTTCTATATGTCCCACGCGGAGGAACTGGACGAAATTTTCGATAAGTTAGTCAAGGTTCGCACGGAAATCGCGCGCAAGCTTGGCTTCAAGAGCTTCACCGAGCTTGCCTATCTGCGCCGCACGCGAAACTGCTACGATCCCGAAATGGTGGCGAATTTCCGCCGTCAGGTTGTGAGCGATCTGGTGCCGATTGTGCGCGAATGCAAGCGCCGTCAGGCGGAGCGCATCGGTTTGGCGCCCGAAAGCATGCGCTTATACGATGATGTTTTCAGTTTCCGCGAGGGCAATCCGAAGCCCATGGGTACGCCCGATGACATCTTGGCGGCAGGCAAGCGCATGTATGAGGAAATGTCTCCCGAAACGGGCGAATTCATCAACTTTATGTATGAAAACGAACTGCTCGATGTACTGTCAAAGGAAGGTAAGCGCGTGGGCGGTTACTGCACCGATTTTCCCGAATATAAAGCGCCCTTCATCTTCTCCAACTTCAACGGCACATCAGGCGATGTGGATGTACTTACCCATGAGGCGGGGCATGCCTTCGCCGCCTACACCACGCGCAATTTCGAGTTCTCGGAAAATGCACAGCCCACCATGGAAGCCTGCGAATGTCACTCCATGTCCATGGAATTTTTCGCATGGAAGTGGCTGCCGCTGTTCTACGGCGACGACACGGACAGAGCAAAATATATGCATCTGGAATCTGCGCTTATCTTCATCCCCTATGGATGCATGGTGGATCATTTTCAGCATATCATCTACGATAATCCCGATCTGACGCCGGCACAGCGTCATGAGGAATGGCTCAAATTGGAGGCAATATACCGCCCCTATATGCAGTTCGGTGATGTGGAATTTTATGCTTCGGGACGCGGCTGGCAGCGGCAGCTTCACATTTATCACTATCCCTTCTACTACATCGACTACTGTCTGGCACAGACGGTTTCGCTGGAATTCTGGAGCATGTCGCAGAAGGATTATGTGAGCGCATGGGATCGCTATTACAAGTTCGTTTTAGAGGGCGGCAAAAAAACTTTCGTCGGGCTATGTGAATCGGCAAACATCAAAATTCCCTTTGAGGATGGGGCCTTGAAGCAGATCGCCGAAACAGCAATGGAATATTTGAATAAAAGCAAAGCATTCACGAAAGTTCAATAAAAATAATAAAAAAATCGGCATCGCAGCGTTGCTTCGATGCCGATTTTTTATTCTCCAAGCGCCTTCTGCAGACGGATATCCTTCCCCACAAACCGCAGGGCAATGAAATCGCCGAACAGACGGCTGGTAATACGATCGTTGTAGCGATCGCGAATTTCGTTTTGCGTCAAATTTGTGCTGATGATCATCGCCTGTGAACGGTTTATACGGGTATTGATGATGTTGTACAGACAGGATACCGTAAACTGATTGGTCATTTCCGCGCCAAGATCGTCGATGATGAGCAAATCGCAGTCGAAATATTTCTCCGTGCGCGACTCGGTATTGTCGCCATAGCCCCGTCCGAAGCGTTCATATTCGAAATCGGACAGAATATTCTGCGCCGTATCATATACCACATCGAAGCCACGCTCGATCACCGCCTTTGCGATGGAGGTGGAGAGATGAGTCTTGCCAAGCCCCGTAGTGCCACAGAACAGCAGATTATCTCCCTTTCCCGCCTCAAAGCGTTCTGCGTAGCTCTTGCAAACGCTAAGCACACGCTCCATACTGCGCTTCTCCTCGGCAGAACGACCGTAATAATCAAGGCGGAAGGTGTCAAAGCTTTGGGTGCGGATCAGCTTTCCGATGCCCGAGCTTTCATAGCCCGCCATAACCAGATCACGGCGCATGCATTCGCACAGCTTTGTGCCGACAAAGCCCGTATCCTTGCAGATCTCGCACTCGTATTTCACCGAGGTGTAATCGGATGGGTACCCGATGGACTGCAAATATTCTGCGCGAAGCTGCTGCAGCTCGCGATTGCTTTCGCGAAGCTTCGCGATGCGCTCGTCAAGCCCTTCTTTGCCCTTCATGGATTCTCGCAGAATGTTCAGCCCCGTCTCCTGCAAGACAAGGTCGATTTTCAACAGCTCGGGATAAAGTGCATGCAATTCCTTGGCGCGTTGCTCCGCCGCCTCCTTGGCGCGCAGATTTTTATCCGCATATTCCTGTCGGATTCGTATGTAGTTTTCCTTATTGTATCCCACATGAACCTCCTTTGCAGGACTCAGCCCTGATAATACTTGTCACTGCGCTTGAGAGCAGCCTCAAAAAATTCGTCCGTCTCAAAGCCGGAATTTTTGCTTGCCGCCTCGGCTTTGTTTTTCTTATACATCTCGAGGGATGATTCCACCGCTTCGATGGTATTCAGCCCCGATTTTTGCCAATTTTCCAGCACGCGATTCATGTACGGCAATGACGGCTCGTTGATCTTATCCACCGTCACCTCAAAGGCGCGGGTGATCACATCCATATCGAACTGCCATTCGTCGAGCCAGCATTCGAATGTCTTTTTTTCCTTTGAGGTAAACTGCCTTGCGCCGGCACCGATCAGCGTGCGAATTTTCGAAAGATCGTCCTCACGGCGCTCCTTGCGCTTGATATATGCCTCTAATTTTTCGGTGCTGTCCACGCCCTCGTCATAAAGGCTGAGGGCGGTCTTTTCGATATACCGAAGCGATGTTTTGCCGTTATCCTTGCAATAGGCAACCAACGTCACAATATACTCCCCGTCCAGCCGCAAATGATCAAACATCCCCACCACGATCGCCGTTTCCGCCGGGGTGAAAAGCTTGCCCACAAGCTGCTGACACATTTCGATGATACCGGAAAGCTCCGGGCTTTTTTCAATGACATCCGCCGCCTGCCCCTCCGAATAATCGGGAAGTGTGGGGGACGGAAGCAGCTTTGTCGCGCGGGGAGAGGAACCGCTCTCTGCCGATGCAGGCGCGGTGAGCGTTCCCGCCTCCACGATCTGCATGACACCCGCATCGCTCCAAAACTTCATCGCCTTTGACAGCGCGCTGGGCGTACAGTCAAGCCGCCTGCAAAGCTCCGCGCCGCAAGCTTCGTAATCCAGCCGCAGCATATCATCCGATGCGGCGAGGATCAATACCTTCAAATGAAATTCATTCGCCTGAGAAAGCGCGGTAATGAGGTTCTCGCGCGGAAGGGAAAGCACACTACCGCCGTATTCGATTTTCAGCTTTTTCAATGGGAAGCCCCTCTCACTTCGTCAACTCATAACAGAGCGTCATCAGCGAATCGCCCATATGGACATTCTCCACCACAACGCCCTTGTGAACCGGTTCCAGCTCTGTGCTGGCAAAATTCCACAGGCCCTTGATGCCAAGCTCCGCAAGATGATCCGCCGCATCGCGAACCGCCTCCTTTGGAAGCGTCAGCACCGCAATGTCCACGGGATTCTCCTTCACATAAACATCAAGCTCGTCCATGGATCTCACCGTATAGCCCGAGATCGTTTTGCCAATCACATCCGCGCTGCAATCGAACAGTGCAGTCAGCTTTACGCCGCGCTTTTGAAAAATCGGGCTGGATGCAAGGGCGGAACCGAGGTTTCCCGAACCGACGATGATTGCATTGAAGTTCTTATGCACACCAAGAATTTCGCCGATTTTTCCATAGAGGTATTTTACATTGTAGCCATATCCCTGTTGTCCGAAACCGCCAAAGCAGTTGAAATCCTGTCGAATTTGCGAGGCGGTGACATGCATCATCTTGGATAACTCCCCGGAAGAAATACGCAGGATGTCGTTGTTGAGCAACTCGCGCAGGTACCTGAAATAGCGCGGCAGTCTTTTGATAACGGCAGGCGAGACACGATTTTTTTCCGTGTTCGCAAACTCGTCTTGTATGGTATCATTATTCATTTGAATCACCGTCCTTTCGCCACAGATGATCGCCGGTCATGGCGTCCGATCCTCAAAGCGAGCGAATCGTCTCCATGACATATTCTGCGAACTGATCGCAGGTTGCACCGGTATCTCTGCCGGTAACGACATATTTTTTATCCTCAAACATACAAATATCAAGTGCTCTTTCCAGCTTGTCCGCCGCATCCTGTCTGCCCACGTGGGAGAGCAGCAGCACGGTGGCACGGAGCATGGAGCAGGGATCTGCGTATTTGCCTCTGCCTTCCTTGATCATGCGGGGAGCAGAACCGTGGATGGCTTCGAACATCGCATACTTCTTACCGATATTGGCGGAGCCTGCAGTTCCGACGCCGCCCTGGAATTCGGCAGCTTCATCGGTGATGATGTCGCCGTACAGGTTCGGGAGAACAAATACCTTAAAGTCGGTGCGGCGCTTTTCGTCCACTAACTTTGCGGTCATGATGTCAATGAACCATTCATCGGTGGTAATTTCGGGATATTCCTTCGCCATTTCCTCGCAGATACGCAGGAACTTGCCGTCGGTGGTCTTGATGATGTTTGCCTTGGTAACGATGGAAACACGATCCTTCTTATTCTTACGCGCATATTCGAAAGCCAGACGTGCGATACGGTTGGTGCCTTCGGTGGTGGTCACGCAGAAGTCCACCGCAAGATCGTCGGTGACATTCACGCCCTGAGAACCAACGGCGTAGGAGCCCTCGGTATTCTCACGGAAGAAAGTCCAGTCAATGCCCTTATCGGGAACCTTGACGGGGCGAACATTTGCAAACAGGTCAAGATTTTTTCTCATGGCAACGTTGGCAGATTCGATGTTCGGCCAGGGATCGCCCGCTCTGGGTGTGGTGGTCGGGCCCTTGAGGATGACATCACACTGATAAAGCTCCTCCATAACATCATCGGGGATTGCCTTCATGCATGCCGCACGGTTTTCGATGGTGAGACCATCGATGACCTTGAACGCCACCTTGCCGGCTTTGACCTCATCGGCGAGCAGATACTCCAGCACATCCTGTGCCGCCTTGGTGATGATCGGACCGATGCCGTCACCGCCGCAGATGCCGATGGTCAGAACGGGGAGGGAATCATAGTCTACAAAATCCTTTGCCGCGTTGATCTTTTCCACGCGCTCCAACTGACCGCGTAAAACCGCTTCAAATTTCTCCACCGCCGCTTTGATATTTGCATCGTAATTGTTCATTTTCAATACTCCATTTTCCATTATGATTTCAATAAAATTTTTTATGATGGTGTGATTTCCACATTATCAACTTATTTTTCCACAGGGAGATTTGCCGATTTTTGAAGATGAGCCGTTGAAAAACAGCTTATTTTCTGAATTTTTGTTGGGGCGAACATACTTTTCCACCCGCATTTCCACAGGCTGTGGAAAACCTGTTCGTATTTCTCCACAATCTTAACTCGTCGCTTTAGCGTTCAGTGATGTGTCCGCACGCACACCGGCGAGGTACTCGTGGTAGCCTTGTGCCG
>JAZTWJ010000082.1:0-13400 GCA_045635785.1 Candidatus Flemingiibacterium sp. | reverse complement strand
GGCACCCAGCCCCTCGAATTTCAATTTTTATGGGGGGAGTACGGTGCGCGGTGGTTTCCGCGTTAATAATATGTGTTTCTGATTATCTCGCCGTTCTCACCGTATAGGCAACGCCCCGGTGTTGCTATTCTGGGATCGCGCTCTTGGTTATGGCACGTTTGGCACTCATATCTGAAGTTGTTCGGGTTCAGGCTGATATCCTGATCATTACAGTTGGTATCATCCAGCCATATCTTGTGGTGGACTATTTTACCCGGCTCCTGGGCGCACTTCTCACACGTGCCTCCGTCCACAGCCATACGGTGTGCTATATAAGCCGCCCTTGCTCTGCGCCATGCTTGGCTCTTATAGAACTCCTTCTGTGTCATCCGCACACCCCCGTGGTTCATCATGACAATATTCTACACCATTTTCAAATCAAAGTGGGAGTCCCCCCTGTGCAAGAAAAAAGGAGGCATATAGCCCCCTCAATTCAACCCGCAAAAGAAAAGCCCCGGAAGGGATAGCCCTCCGGGGTCTGCTCAAATTAACATACAAATTCGATTTGATTAAATAATTCTTCGTGATATTTCTTGTCGATAAAACATTCTCCCGTTCTATCTCCCGTGATAACATTTCCGTTATACCAATAATCTTTGTTATCTTTAATGGCGAAACTGTGTCCGTCATCTGTTTTATAAAACTTCCACCATCCGATTTGATTATATAATTTTGCTTGCTTTTTCATACTCCTGTTATTCCTTTTTCATGGATTCAAGTTCATTCAAGATGAACCGCTGCACATACTCCGGTGGAACGCGCTCGCCTGTTTCCCACTTTTCGATGTTCCTCTTTGAGATCAGCATGCGGTCGCTCATCTTCTGCTGGCTCATGCCAGTTGCCGCTCTTGCGTCCCTCAATCGCTCATTGAATGGTTTCGTGTTTTCCACGGTATCACCTCGTTTTATTTTTTCTCTCTCCACATTTTAAGCACAATCACGATAGTGGCGATGCTGAATGCTATTGATACAATGTCAAGGATGATATCTAACATATTTTTTCTCCTATCTGAATTTCAAAAATATATTGACAAAAGCTCACTCTTGATTTATAATATCGACGAGGTTGGGAGGTTTCCCTCCCAGCCCTCATTCGGTGAACTTTTGTATTAAATCTACAACCGATTTAATCAAGTTCAAGATTGCGGTAATCAAGATTAGGATTTTCAGGGTCTTCTCTTGGTTGCCGTTTTTCTTTGGCTTTTTCTTGCCCACTGTCTTTCTCCTTTCCTTTTCGTTGTATCTATTATACCACATTGGGGTGTAAAAGTCAAGCGTTTTCTGAATTTTCTTGTGATTTTTTTCAAAAAGATTCCCCGGCTTTCCATGCAGAGAGTCGGGGCAATTTTTATTATATTCGTTACATCACAGTTTGAGATTCAGCGTTCCACCGTTCTCGATGTGGTAGTTATTGTTGCCGTGCTGGTTCACTACGGTCTGCGGCACTCTTTTGTTCCACCTATCCGCCGCAAGTTCATGCGTGGAATAACCGAAAATCCTCGCCGTGCAGCTCATACACGTTACGCCGTGGTAGTTGCTTGTCTTATCCACAAACGCCACAGCCTCGCGTCCGCAGAAAGGGCAGTGTTTCAAATCAATCTTCATTTCGTACTTTCACCTCCAAACTCCCTCCCGCAAGCCGGGCAGAACCGCACCGGCACACGGTGGAATTCTTCTTGATCCTGTGGCTGATGTGTCCGAGCGAAGACCCAAAAGATGTCCTTGTCGGCTTCCGTGATCCTCTCGCATACCTTGCACGACGGTTTGTCCCCGACATTTATGTCGGTCACATCATCGTTCTTCTGTTTTCGTTCCCCTTTCGCGCAGTAAAAATTCGGTGGTGTAATCATCCCGTTCAGGTTCGGGCATCCCGTCCATCTGTTGTGCGGCACGGCACAATCGGAGCAGCGCACCACTTGCACGACATCGGCTGTCGGCTGAATATTAAGCCAACTTTTCACCCAGCTAATAGACACCATCTCATCGCCTGTTTTTAGGTCGTTGTCAAGAATCGCTATTGTTTTCTCTAAATCAATATACCTCGGCATATCAATCACCGCCCATCTTTTTTAGCAAATCTTCGCCGTATATCTCGAAGTATCTTTTCAGCAATGCATTTACAACATACAACTGACGATCTGATTTATCTTTTAGCTTTCTGTATTTTTCTGTCTCATGGCTGATTGTTTTCAACCATCTCATTTTTATAGAAAGCTCAAAATTTTTGCGGCACAGCGCAATCAATCTCTCACGCATCAGATGCACCGCCTTTCTCAATTGCACAGCACATGACATGCAAGTTTTCATCATCGTCGACAAGGCATCGGTCGAAAAAAGGGCAATACTTGCACATTGACTTGTGTCTGGTGTTTTCACAACGCAGTCTGACCTCTACAAACTCCGCTAAATCGTCGTAAACTATTTTCACTTCCGTCTCCTCCTCTCCCAGATCGCAGTCGCCCCGTAAAACAACGCTGTCGCGATCAGCACAATTCCGAAGTACATGATATCACGCATCAATACACACCTCCTTGAAATACGGCATGTTTTCGATGATATAGCACAATACGTGCCACTCATCGAGCTTGTGATCCTTCCGGGCGTTATACATATTCAGAAGCACTTCGTAGTTCATGGTGACTGTGCGGAGTTGGTTGTAGGAAGACGGGAGCAGCTGGATCATCTGCCACCAGTCACCTTTGTTTTTTGTTTTCAAATAAATTGAACGACTGTCATTCAAATCATCAATTACCATTTGCAACACTTCTTTTGTCTGATGCGCCAAATGTTCATGGCTGAAATCATCAAGTGTGAATTCCTTTTCGGGAAGCTTGTGCATCGTTGAACACGAATTTGCAACCGTACCGACATTGTAGGTGTCGAACTCCTTCCACCAATACAGCGGTGCCGTGATGTCCATATTCACGAAAATCTGCCGCAGGAATTTGCGGTGATCGCTACCGGCACGGACGAGCTTCTTCATGAGTGCGAGGTCGGTTTCGCCGATTTCATAGTGTGCACGACGAAATTTCGTTATACATCTGTAAGCGAATTGGCAGTCATAACATCTGATATTTTCACAGCCATAATAACTGTCACTCTTATCCCATGAGTTCATCGGGTTTCTCATGCCACGGACGGCAGCTTCCCATCCGTAGGTTTCGATATTCTCGATTTTAATCATTCTGTTTTGCCTCCATCTTCTTGAAAATCTTTTCTTTCAAAGCCTCATAGTCGCCTCGGTAAAAGCAGACTACAATGCTGTTTTCATTTTCACGCACGAACAATTCCCGCTCGATTTCGCGGAAAACGCCCAGCGCAACCTTGATTTTTTCATTTGCCTGTAACTTGCTGACATCGGCTTCGACTTCCGCGCGGATGTCCTCGACCGGCGCATATTCAACAAGGCTATCTTTGGGAAAACCTACCTTTGCCGCGTTGTCAATGGACTGGAAGACGCGGATTTTCAAGCCTCTTGTGAACGGTTTACAACCACCGTCGAAAGGGATGTAAACGCGATTGTATTTATTCATGGTGTTACCTCAATCCTTAATACTTGCTATATAAAGCCTTGTATATAATACAGCTTTGATAATTGTTGTAGCAGAATTCTTTCTTGTATTCTCTCTGTGAGGCGGGAGTCCCAAAGCACAAGTGTATGCCCGTGTTTTCTTCCACGCCCTCACAGACCACTTTTTGTGCCTCCTCGCTATCATAGAAAGGGCATTTCGCGCATCTTGATTCACGCCTCTTTGATTTCAAGGTTTATCACCTCTCTTTCTTTCTGTTTCGCCGGGTGTTCGGCATCCGTTGCAGCGCGATTTTTGCCTTGACACCGCTGACATATCTTTTGTAGTCGTAATCGGCGTAGTTGTTCGGCTTCCTCTCTGCGATTTCCGCGCGAAAGTCACGGTATTTTTCGCATTTTCCTTGACACCCGACATGCCGGTCTGGGCAATCTTTACCGCAAGGCGGTTTCATGTTTCCAGCACCTCCTTTCTGATCGGACACCACTTCGGCGTTTTCTTGAAATGATATTCCCCGCTTTTGTTAATCGTTCCAAGATACCCGATCTTGTTCGGCATGTGATGCGCAATCCAATACGCGGAAATGCTCTCTCGGTTGGGATGCATACAGAATACAGATGTTTCAAACTCGCCGACCACCTCATGCGAGAAAAGACAATACTGACATTTCAGGCTGTCCCGGCATAGCCATTTCTGCCGTTGCTTTTCTGTCATTGTTTCAGGATCAACGCGGCTTATACCACGTGCCTTATCGACCCGCCGCTCCGTCTCACGCATGCAGGGATAGGTACAGACCAGCCGCCTCCCGTTGGGATCGGTCTTGTCCTTCCATGAGTGCAGCTGCACCGGTTGAAACGTCTTTCCACACACGGGACACACCCGCGAGAGGTTAAACATCAGATCATTGTCAGCCATCACATGTCCCCCTTTCTGTAAATTGTTTCCCACCGAACGCCAAACTCCAACGCCGCCGCATGATTATCGAAGTAGATATCAATGTGCTTTCCATCAACCCCGCCGCCAACATCCTGCACGGTGAATTCCTCGCCGCCGATCAGAATGACAGTCCCGAATGGAAGGATATCTGTATCAGCCGCAACCGTCACGCCCTGTCTGGCAACCGCACCCGATGCCGTGTATACAATCGGATCACCGTTCTCGTCCAGCGGTCGGATCGTCGCCCAATAGCCGCAGCATTTCTCGCATGCGCAGTATGACGTCAGCTTATATTCTCCGAGAGATACATAATCCTGCGCCGCCATGTCCCACGAAAACGCGATTCCTGCGCTCACGGGTTCCTCTGCGGCGAGTTGTACCGCTTGGATAGGTAAAGATACCACCTCGACTGTTTCAGGCTCGTTGGCGGCTGTCATCGCGGAAAGCGGATATGAACGTGTAGAGGTCACAGGCTCAAATCTGCCGACAGCCACGCCGTCAATCTCCACGACAACCGCGCCCATCAGAAACCCAATGCAGAAGAACAGGCATGCAATGATAAACCATGAAAGCAAGATGTCCTTTCCCATTGGGGTCAACCGCCACCGATGCGATCTCCTCGGCAGCCCGTGCCGCTCAAGCACCCGCCGCTGTTCTGCTGTTAGTCTTCTGTCGTTTCTCATATTATCGCCCCCTCAGAACGGCAGTTTCTCATCCTCGACCTCTTCAAAATTCGCCTGTGCGTAAGCTTCAAAATTGCCAGCGGTTGGTGAGTTGGTCTCGGGATTCTTTTTTGACTCTGCGAATGACACCTCGCTTGCCACGACCTCGGTTGTGTATCTCTTCTTGCCATTGGAATCATCCCAGCTGCGGGTCTGCAATTCGCCGAGGACGATGATCGCCGAGCCCTTGCGGAAATACTTGCAGATGAATTCTGCCGTCTGTCTCCAAGCTACGATGGTGATGAAGTCTGCCTTTTTCTCGGTGTCCTTGCTGTGCTTGCGGTCGACGGCAAGCGTGAATGACGTGACAGCCACACCGTTTCCTGTCTGCTTGAGTTCCGGGTCTGCCGTGAGTCTGCCGATCAGAATTACTTTGTTAAGTGATGCCATGTTTATTTAACCTCCGTTTTTGCTTAATGATAAACGCCTTAAATTTTCCCATCCTCTGACCACCATTTCAGGATGGTCTCATAATGGTTCTTGACACGCGCATTTTTATCGATGATGAACCGTGATAGCTTGTCCGCATAGTAGTCAAAGGTTTCAATGCCCATCCTATCAAGCAGATCGTCCATCTGCTCCTGTGAGAGGAACAAGACACCTTTTCCCAAACTACCACCCATAACAGTCACATTGCTTTCAGGATCGTCGTCGCCGTCTGTGTTTCCTGTTGATGGTTGATGGTTGATAGATGACGGCTGCGGCTGATGGTTGATGGTTGATGGTTGCTGTTGATGGATGACGGTTGACGGTGCTGTTGTTGATGTAGATGTAGATGGATTACGAGATTCAACGGGATCAACGGATCGTTCACGCTCGTCATCGGACATTAACACCCATTCATCAAAGGATATCCTCGGCATCCATATCTTTTTGCGTTTTTTGCAAAATGCCGCATACTGGCGTTGAAGTTTGGATGCATCATAGTTTTCCTCGTCCCTGTCAATCTTCGGCTGAACGAATGACCATACAATTCCAAGCGAACCATCCAATTCCGGAACAATCCCGTCTTTTCCATACTCCAGCATTGCAACCAGCAGCTTGCCCTTATCCTCGTCTGACAGTTTCTTGATAGGGTCAAGAATATCAAAGTAAATCATAATTCCGGGTCTTGCCAAACTATCACCTCCTCACTTCTGGCAAGCAGTAATATTGATCCACGGCGGTACTGCCCGTGTCACCTTTTCGATAAAATGCACCTCACGGCTCATGGCATCGGATAAGTGGAGCAGATGTATCTCGCGGCACTTTGACAAGTCCAAAGAGCGCAGATAATCGCAGAGCGTATCGATCTCCATGTGCGAGTTGGTAATACGGTGCCGCACCTTTTCGGGCAGCTTCTCGCAGCGATCAAGAATCTCGCGGTCGTAGTTTGCCTCTATCGCAAGGATATTGAGACCGGGGAACTTATACCGCAGATTGACCGTGTCCGTCGCAAAGGCAAGCACGTCACCGTCCACACGGCTCTTGATAAGGAAGCCGAGAGGTTCAGCCGAATCGTGAAAGGTGGCGAATGCAACGATATCAAGGCTGCCGACGTTGAACTGCTCCATGTGTTCAACCAGCCGCGGCGCATCGATCTCAAGTGCCTGCGCCGTGCCGTAGCTCATGTATACCGGAATGCCTCGCTGCAAAAGGTCTTTTACGCATTTGGAATGATCGGAATGGCAATGCGTGACCAAACAAGCAGAAAATTTATTGAGGTCAAAGCCCGCGGCTTTTTGTAATTTTTTATATGTAAGCCCACATTCCAACAACAGCGTGGTTTTTGCATCGGAGACGGCGTAGGCGTTACCAGACGAGCTACTTGCAAAAGATTCAAATTTCAAACAACATCACCTCGCTTTCATTTGGAATCTCCAAACATACCCGCCAGCCTGTTTGCGTGTTTTACCGGCTGTATTGTATGGAGTTTCCGATGCCACTTGCAAAATGTTTCTGCTACAAATACCAGTTGCAAAACCGGCTTCCTTGGCATTCGGATATGATGCAACGAATACACCATCCAAGGTATATTGCAGAACAACTTTCGGTCGAATAAACCTATTGTAATTGACCATTCCGTCTGTGATTTGCGGATTCAGCTTTTTTGTTTCTTTTCGATGTTCCTTCGGCTGTATAATCTCCAAATTCGACGCAATATTATTTTGTTTGCACCCATCAATGTGATGCACTTGCCACCCCGCGGGGATTTGCCCAACAAAAGTGCTTGCCACAACAGCGTGAACCGCAAACGATTTCCTGACCTTGTTGATATCGAGCAGAATGACCCTCAAATAGTCTCCCTTTTGGTTTTGGATAGATAGAATATACCCATTTTTGTGTTTGTGATAACTTTTTATCCTTCCGAGATTTGAAACCTTGTACAGCCCTTCATAGCCTTTTACCCACTTCCATTCTTCACTCATATCGGGCAGCTCACCTCTCCCGTCCCCGTGTCCACCTTGATCTCGGTCTCAGGCGCGTGATTTTTCTGGTACTGCGAGGACTTCTTGATTTTCTCCTGAATCCATTCGGGGAGCTTGTCAAACACGGCATCGTCCCATGCGTCCATATCCCACTTGACAAACTCCGTCGAGGTCGTGGGCGCGGGGAATCCCTTCGGGATGGGCATGAGGTTGTCCACGTTTGCGTATTCCTTCGTTTCATTCAGCACCACATTGAGCTGACAAGGCTTGCCGATCTGCTCGAAGATATCGAACTCCATGAACTCCTCGTCGGAGTAGCTCTTGCTGTTCCAAGTCTCAATGAACTTGCGCAGATTGCTCTTGTTTGATGCCGAAATCACGAACTCCTTGGAAAGCTGGCGGGGCTTCTGCTCACCGTCAATTTCGATGGTCTCACCGGGAAGGTCCCAGATATACATGCCCTTATAGGAATAGTTTTTGAATTTCTCGGAATACTGTTCTCCGAGGTCAACGAATCCGATGCATACCGCCATATATACGCCAGCCTCTACCGGCGGCACCTTCTGTTTTGCTCTGTCCTTAATTTTCATAATCGCACCTCAATTTCTTATCATTTTCGGAGACCACAAGACGGATGATCTGGCAGTCTGATTTTTCAAGTTTTGTCACACTCTCCGCATTGTCAACAAACAGCGGAACCGTCACGCCGTAAGCGCGGGAAAGCGTGTTAATGATATCTATGCCGGTGTTGATCTTCGCACCGCTGTTGAGATTGATGTAGGGTATGCCGTTGAGCGTGACATCGCAACGGTCCTCGATGCCGCCGTTTGCCTGTTCGCGGAACAAGCGGAATCGTGCAATGCGGAACATACTGTTGATGCTGTCCTCAACGAACTGCGTTTTGTAGCGGCTGTATTCGTCTATGAGGAACAACATTTCCTCGATTGCATCAAGCTTCTCGGCGGCGTTTCGCGCATCCTCTTGAAGTTCTTCCACACGTTTGCGGGAGTATTCAAGCAGCGATTCCTTGCCGAGGTAAACGCTCCAGCTTTCGATTTCCTGTTTGATCTCCGTAATCTGCCCGAGCAGCTTTGAACGTGCCGACGTGGTATCTGTCATAATGTCCGCAAGCTCACCGTTCAGATCGTCGATGCGCTTCTGAATTGCTTCGCGCTTCTCGCTGTAGCCTGCCATATCATCAACGGTGATGACGTTGCTCTCTGCCGCGGTGAGGACGCCCGCCTCTTTGGTGATTTCGCTTTCCAGCTCGGCGATCTCCGACTCCGCAGAAGCAATACGCGCCCAAGCTGCCGCCCTTGCCTCCTTGTTGGCGTTTGCCGTCTGCTCGATCTCGCGGAGGCGTTGTGCTTTATGCGCTGCAAAAGCATCGGCAGCCGCCTTAAGCTGTGCCGCCGGGAGTGCCTGTCCGCAAGTGGGACAATTGCCGCCCGAAAAGGTCTCGCCGTTGACCGCGATCCAACGCTCACGCGCGGAATTGATATCGTTATCAAGCTGTGAAACATACGCTTTCTCATGGTCGAGGGTTCGCATCTTCGCCGCATGCTGTGCCTGTAAACGTGCGAGGTTTCTTCTCATAGCCGCCGTATCGGGCGCACCCGCCGTCTGCTGTGCTCTGTATGCCTTGTTTTCATTCTCAAGCGCGGAAAGCTCAAGCTGTACCTCGCGGATTTCCATTCGCTTGCCCTCTGCTGCCGTGTTGCGTTCGATGGATAAAAGTTCCGATTCGCAAGCCGCTTTCTCTGCCGACAGCGTCGCGATCTTCGCACGGGCGGCATCGAAGTCCATACCCTCAACGTCCTCAATGGTCTTCTGACATTCGCTGATACGCGCAGGAATCTCTGTCTTCGCCCCAACGAATCCGCGTTTCTCGGCGAGGAGCTTCTTTTTGTAATCATCGACCGAAAGCTTGCCCATGCCATCAAGCAGAAGCGTGAACTTCGCATCGGTCTGCATGATCTCGCGGTCACCCGCAACACTCGATAAACGGAATAATATTTCCCGTCTGTCGCTCCATGAAATATCATTGGCGAAGTAGCTGACATTCGTTAAAAGTTTGAATGTTTCTTCGCTCACCAACTCGTCAACCTTTTCGGAAAAAGCGTTTTTCTTGACAGGGACTGAATTTACATAATATTCTGAAACATTGCCCGTGAAGACTGGTTCGCTGCTGCCGCGTCTGGTTGTCCAAACCTCCTGCAAAGTGCGGCGTAAGGTGATCTCTTCGCCGTTCACGGAAAACACGACATCCACCGCCGTCTGTGCATCGTGGTCTTTCACGTTGCCCGATGCGTCAAGCGGTTTTACCTCCATGAGCTTTTCCCCGTTTCCGCGAGAATCGCGCCCGAACAGCACCCATGTCAGGCTGTCATATACAGAGGATTTCCCGACAGCGTTATCACCCGATAGGGTCACATTTCTTCCGTTGAAGTCTATCTTCAAATGCGAATGGCACTTGAAATTAGACAGCTCCAAACTAATTAGCTTGATATCTTTCATTTCGATTTTCCTTTCTGTTGTTTGATTTGTTGTTATTCTGTGTTTTCACATCAACCCACCGGCAGTTATCGGGGCTGTATCCCTTGTCATTATCAATGCGGTCAATCGTGCATTGCATATATGGTGCGTTCTCATCGTATCCATTAGCCACAGCCCACTCATAGAACTTTCCGAAATCATTGCACCATTCATCGCAAATCGTAATGCCGCGACCACCGTATCTGTGATAGTTATGTACTTTGGGGTTGCTGCATCTTTTTTTCATGTTTTGCCATACACGATAGAGTCTGCTTCCCCTTTTGCCGTGAGAAGTGCTGCGAGCTATTGTCTTTTGCACTTTGAGGCATCCACAACTTTTTGAATTTCCGTTGGTTAAATTGAAACCATGTACAACTCGAACTTCGCCGCAATCGCATCGGCATTTCCACATGGCGCGTTTGAATCTGTCGCTGCCGTCACGCTCTATCACGACAAACCTTCCAAACCGCTGCCCGGTCAAATCAATAAGATTTCCCATCCTTTCTGTCTCCTGTTGGTTTCAGTCGGGCATACTCGGCGATATTTCTGCTGTAGTACGATGACAAAGCCTCGCCGAACCTCTGCGCAATGCGCTCCTTATGTTCTTCTGTGAGTTTATCAACACGTTCGCCCCCGACGAAAAATGTCACCGTTAATTCTTTTGCCATAAACGCCCTCCGAAAAATTTCTACCCTTCATGGTATGCTGGGTCAGCCCTCTTCGTTACAAGAATCACACCAGCCGCTCTGCGTGTCGTGAATTTCACGACTTTTTCTCAATAAAAAAAGTAGTCCAAATCATTTGGAATTTTCAAGCCAAGCAGAGAACAAGCCTTTTCGATTTGCGGCATTGTCCATGGAGTTTTTCCGTTAAGTTTCAAGCTTAACGTTGCGACGTGAATGTCCATTGCTTTGGCGAATGTTTCCATGTCTCCAAATACTTCTTTTATTTTTTCTCGAAGCTTTCCGTATGTTTTCATAACGCCCCTCCTTTCGCAAAATTTGTCGAAAGTCGTGCTTTTCACGACTTGCTTATATTATACTCGTGTTTTCGAAAATGTCAATAGCTTTTTTTGAAAAAATTTGCCTTTTCACGACTTTCTTTGAAAAAGCACTTGATTTCCCAACTAAAATTTGGTATAATTTGTGTGAAGGAGATGATCTATAATGAGCGTAGGACAAAAGGTAACCACTGTGGCGACAAGGTTGCAGGAGGCTATGCGTATAGCCAATAAGCGGCAAACCGACTTGGTTAATGAAACTGGTATAGCGAAAGGCACCATCAGCAACTATATAAACGGGAAGTATGAACCAAAATCGCCTACATTACAGCGATTAGCGAGAGCCTTGAACGTATCAGAGATGTGGCTTGACGGTTATGATGTTCCTATGGTGAGAACAACTGTCAACGCAAAAGTAAATAAAGCAATCGCAAAAAATATTCAAATGCTTCGTGAACAAGCAGGGATGACGCAAATAGAATTTGCTAATCTTCTCGGTGTGAGTGAAACCATTGTTATTGAAATAGAAAACGGAAAACATACACCAAATAAAGAAATGATTTTCCGCATTTGTGACATTTTTCAAACCACACCAGATTTTCTTGATGGCACGATAATTGATTTCGAAGATTATGCAAACGTCACAAACTCCCCCGCCGAGCCGGAACTCACAGAAGAGGAGCAGATGTTGATTGACCTATTCAGACAGATTCCGAAAGATCAACAGAGAATTTTTCTTGAGTTGGGGAAAGCGTACGCAAATAGTCTAAAAAAAGATTAAGCATATAGCTGGCAACCTTTTCAGGATCGGCACTATTGTGAATTAACTCTATCAGTTCCTTTTCGTTTTCCGTCATGATTCGTTTTCTCCTCTAATACAAAGGTGTCTTCATTTGACTTCATAATAAAACAAATTATGTGAAAAGTCAACACGTTTCGACATCGGTTTTTCTGGAACAATTATACATTCGGAAGGCTCGAAAAGCAATACCCGAATTTGTCAAAAACAGGCTACAATTTAACCATCCATCCCACTACATCAATGCACCCAAAACATACCAAAATATCAAAATTAGATGCAATTATGTCATATATACATGCAATCAATGACATTGGAGGAGAACAAATATGTTTCGTGACCGCATCAACGAAGAAAAGAAACGGCTCAAGATATCAGCAAAAACCATGTCCTGTAGATCGAAGCTGCATCTACCGGAGGAAACGATCAGCCGCGTATTGAATGCGAAAACACAAGACCCCGGTATCAGCACCGTTTTGGATATGGGTGAAACAGTAGGCTTGGAACCGTATGAATTGTTTATGGATGCCACGCTTGCCGCAGAATTCAAGGCATTTTTGGAGCTGAAATCGAAGAGCGAAGAAACCGAAGCCGAGCGAATCAGGATTGTTGCCGAAAATGAAAGTCTTAAAACAACAAACACAGCTCTTGCCGATAGGATCAGCATTCTTGAAATGCAACTGAAGCACAAGGAAGAAATCATTGCCCTGCACGAATACTATAACAAAATAAAGCAGTAAGGAGGAAACACAATGACCAACGACCTATTAAAGATAGGAGCGGCATATATCCGCGTATCAGATGAGCGACAAGATGAATATTCGCCCGACAGCCAGCTAAAGAAGATCCGCGAGTATGCCGCCAAAGAGGGGTATTTCATCCCAGACGAATATGTTTTCTATGATGACGGCATATCGGGCAGAAGCGCAAAAAAGAGAGGCGACTTCAACCGCATGATCGCCATGGCAAAAGAAAAAGCCCACCCCTTTGAGACGATCTTCGTCTGGAAGTTCTCGCGTTTCGCCCGTAATCAGGAAGAGGCTATGGTATATAAAAACCTCCTCCGCAAGAACAACGTTTCCGTTGTATCGGTCTCCGAGCCTATCCCGGAGGGACATTTCGGCACTCTGATCGAGCGTATCATTGAGTGGATGGACGAATTCTATTCCATCAACTTGAGCGCGGAAGTAATAAGAGGTATGACCGAGAAAGCCACCCGTGGCGAACCGAACGGTCCTCCTCCATACGGGTATTACATGAAGGACAAGAAATGGTTTCCAGATGAGGAAAGCGGTGCCGCCGATATCGTCCGCGAGATATTCCGCAGATATGCCGACGGCGAAGGAATGCGCGAGATCACAATCGACCTCGGTGTCAGAGGTATCCGCACCAAGCACGGCGGTATGCCCGAAAACAGATGGATTGACTACATGCT
>JAZTWJ010000081.1:0-9325 GCA_045635785.1 Candidatus Flemingiibacterium sp. | reverse complement strand
CAATTTCATTGAGCGCCGCATCATGCACCGCGCCGTTTTTTTCTGCCGTTTCGATGATGGAGATGCCAAGCTTTTCCGCTCCCTTTTTTATCAGGGAAAGCTTGTTTTTGTGCAGATCAAAGCTCATAACCCGTCCGCGATTCTCCATCAGAATGGCGGCAGTAAAGCTCTTTCCACCGGGGCAGGCACAGGAGTCGATGATCGTGGTGTCGGGCTTCGGTGCGGCAAAATACCCCGCTAGTTGCGAAGCCTCGTCTTGTATATAGACGAATCCTTTTTCAATAAGTTCCGATATTTCGGAAGAAATCATTCCGTTTTTGAGCTTTACGCCGAAGGGAGAATATCGGCAGGCTGCGGCATCAATGTTTGCAGCCGATAGTTTTCCAAGCAGTTCATCCCGTGAAAGCTTCAGCGTATTGACGCGCAAACTCACCGATCGCTGTCCCTCAAAGCCTGCCAGCGCAGGCTCCGCATCGCCAAGCGATGCGTCAAGCAGCTTGACCACATCCTCGCCGCAGGAATACCGCACGGAGAGATAGCGAATGCGATCACCTTTATCCGGATAGGGCAGATGCTCCCTGTCATATTCGCGCAAGAATCCGCGCAGGATCGCATTGATAAAGGAAGCGGCACGGGGTGCGCGCGCTTTCGCCAAATTCACCGTCTCATTGACAGCGGCGCGGTCGGGAATGCGATCGAGCCATATGAGCTGATATAACCCCAGCCGGATAAGCGTTTTCACCTCCGCGTCAAGCGCGGAGAGCGGCCTCGCGGAGAGTTTTTCGATGATATAATCGAGCGTGATCCGCCGTTCGATCACGCCGTATGTGAGCGCGGTATAAAGCCCGCGTTCCGCACCCTCTAACTTATAACGGCGAATGACAGCGTCAATTTCGAGATTGGAATATTTTTTGTCGCGCTCGCATGCAATCAGCGAACCGAGGGCCGCCATGCGAGCACTGTATTTTTGATTGTTCATTATCTTCTTCTGTTTCCTCTGCCGCGCACCAGAACGAGCAGTCGCAGTAAATTGGCAAGCGATACTGCCAGCGCCGCCACATAGGTGAGCGCCGCGGCGGTCAGCACTTTTTTTGCGCCGGAAAGCTCCTCCGCCTGCATCGTCGGACGAAGCGCGTCGATGGCGCGATTGCTGGCATTGAATTCCACAGGCAGCGTGATCAGCTGAAACAGCGTGGAAAGTCCGAATGCCGCCACACCGATCAACGCGATTTCGGGAATGGAAAGCAGAATGCCGAAAAGCACCAGCGGCATGGCAAGATTGGAGCCGATATTGGTGACGGGAATGATGGCGGCGCGCAGCTTCATGGGCGTATAGCCCACCGCATGCTGTACCGCATGCCCCGCCTCATGGGCGGCGACACCCACCGCGGCGACCGATGCCACGGAATGCACGGTGTCGGAAAGGTAGATCGTATTATCTGTTGGGTTGAAATGGTCGGTCAAATTGCCGCTCACCGCCGAGATGCGTACATGAGACAGACCGTTGGCATCTAAGATACGGCGCGCCGCATCCGCACCCGTCATGCCGCGATTTGACATGACCTTGGAATATTTTGCAAAGGTGGACTGCACATTTGCCTGCGCCCAAAGCGCCAGCAGAACAGCGGGCAGTACAAGGAAAATATAGGTGGAATCAATACCGAAAAACATCGTGTTACATCCTTTAATCGGAATATTTTACCAGCCTGTCGCCCACGGCGATTTTGCGTCCATTGATGAAATCGGCGGCGCTCATGCGCTTTTTCCCCTCGGGAAGCACATGTGTGATGGCAATGGAGCCGACGCGGCAGGCCACTTCGATGCGTCCACCGTCAAGATACAGGACTTCGCCGGGATTCTGATGCTCCTTCACGGTATCGGCAAGCTCTGCACGGACAATTTTGAGCGCGCTCTGCCGATGGGAGACCACGCACAGCGGGAAGGGTGAAAGTCCGCGGATGCGATTGTGGACAGTTTGGGCGTCCGCATCAAAGTTGAGAATGCAGTCTGCATTTTCGATTTTTGCGGCATAGCAGGATTTGAGATCGTCCTGTTTTTCGCGAGGTGCGGTGCCATCCTCGATCTTGTCGATGGTCTCGATGAGAAGTTTTGCGCCGGCAGCCGCCATTTTGTCGTGAACGGTTTCAAAATCATCAAAGCGTTCGATGGGAACTACCACTTTGGAAATCATGTCTCCCGTATCAATACCCTCGTCCATATACATAATGGTGACGCCGGTTTCGCGCTCGCCGTCGATAATGGCGCGTTGCATGGGTGCGGCGCCGCGATATTTCGGCAGCAGCGAACCATGGACACAAATACATCCGTATCTTGGAAAATCCAGCACATTTTTCGGCAGGATTTTCCCGAAAGCGGCAACTACAATCATATCAGGGTTGATGGAAGCAAGCAGCTCGGCGAATTCCTCGCCGCGCAGGCTTTTGGGCTGATATACGGGAATATTATGCTCCAAAGCGAACACTTTAACCGGAGGCGGCGTAAGAATCATCTTACGTCCCTTGGGTTTATCGGGCTGTGTGACCACGCCGACCACATCTGCGCCCGCTTCCGTCAGTGCGGCGAGCGATGACAGCGCAAAATCGGGCGTTCCCATAAACAGAATTTTTGATTTCATATCGTACCGTGGCTCCTGCAAGGCAGGAGCATCCTTTCAGAATCTGTCTCTTATCGTTCGATCTCGTCGGGATCGAGCATTCTGACCACATCGTCAATAAAAAGCACGCCGTCGAGATGGTCAAGCTCATGGCAGAAAGCTCTTGCAAGCAGCTCGGTGCCTTTTGCGGTATGCATCTTGCCGTCCAGCCCCATGTAACGCACGGTAACATTCATCGGACGATCGGTAATACCCCATTTTTCGGGCACGGAGAGACAACCCTCCACATCATTCTGCTTTCCCGATTGCTCAATAATTTCCGGATTAAGCATAACGAAGGTTTTCCCTTCCTCCACCTCAACCACAACCATACGGCGCAGCTTACCAACCTGTACTGCCGCCAATCCGCAACCATTCGCCGCGTGCATGGTTTCTATCATGTCCGCCGCCAGCTGCTTGATTCTTTCGTCTATTTTTTCAATGGGGCGGCTCTTTTTGCGTAAAATCGGGTCGCCTTCTTTTACTATATTCAGCTTTGCCATATTATATCCTTTCTACATTTTGCGATTCTTGATAGGCTGGTATCACATGCTGACAGGGTTAATATCTACTTGCACAGCCGCTTTTGGGGTAGCCTTCGGGAAATCGCCGAGAAGACGCAGGATGAGCTCCCTTGTTCGTTTTGTCATCTGGCATTTCATGATGATGCGCATGCGATAGATATTGTTAACCTTATATACGGGTGCCTCAAAGGGACCGAACAGGTAGGTTTGTACATCCTGAAATTCGCTTGCAAGATAGGCGCGGAGCTTTTCGTCCAGCTTTACGGTCAGCGCCAGCACTTCCTTTTCGTCCTCGCCGTGAATGCCGAACACCGCAAAATCACAGTATGGCGGAAATTGAAGCTGTTTGCGCAGCTTGATTGCGCTTTCGTAGAAGCCGTCAAAGTCCTGCTTTGACGCAAAAGCAATGGTCTCGTTGTCGGGAGAATAAGTCTGTATGACCGCACGGCCGGGCTTGTCAGCGCGTCCTGCGCGTCCGATGACCTGCGTAAGGAGCGCAAAGGTGCGCTCGGTCGCACGGAAATCATCGAGATACAGCGCCGCATCCGCATTGATCACGCCCACCAATGTCACATCGGGGAAATCATGTCCCTTGGTGACCATCTGGGTTCCGATCAGAATATCCGCTTGATGCGCGCGGAACTGCGATAAAATGGTTTCATGCGAGAACTTCCCTGCGGCGGCATCTGCATCAAGGCGCAGAATGCGCGCATCGGGATAGAGAGCGTGCAGCTCCTCCGCCACAAGCTGTGTGCCAAAGCCACGCCTTGACATATGCTCCGATTTGCAGGCGGGACATATCTCGGGGACAGTCTGCGTAAAGCCGCAGTAATGGCATTTGAGCAGATCACCGTCGCCTTCTCGGTGATAAGTCAGCGAAACCGAGCAGTTGGGGCAGGTGACCACCTCGCCGCATTTTTGACAGCTGATGAAGTTATTATAGCCCCGTCTGCTGACAAATAGAATGGATTGCTCTCCCGCCGCCAGATTTTTTTCAAGCTCTCCGCGCAAAACGGAGCCGATGGGGGAAAGCTGTCCTTTTGCGGTATCGATGCGAAGATCCGCGATGATGACTTCGGGAAGCACCGCTTTTCCGTACCGTTCGCGCAATGCTGTAAGGGCGTAGGTACCCGTTTTTGCGCGATAGAAGGACTCAAAGGAGGGAGTTGCCGATGCCAGCAACATGAGCGCGTTATTTTTCACGGCGCGGTAGCGTGCGATGTCGCGAGTATGATATTTGGGATTCATGTCCGACTTGTAGGTATGCTCCTGTTCCTCGTCGATAACAATCATGCCGAGATTATCAAGCGGTGCAAAAACGGCAGATCGGGTTCCGATGACCACATCCACCTCATGGGCGCGAATGCGCTTCCATGCATCCGTTTTCTCGCCCTCGGAGAGCGAGGAATGAATGACCGCCACACGCTCACCGAAATAGCCGCAGAACAGATCCACCGTCTGTCCCGTCAGCGAAATTTCCGGTACCAGCAAAATCACGGACCGTCCGCTTGCAATCACGCGGTCGATCACAGCCTTGATCACGCGGGTCTTTCCGCTTCCCGTCACGCCGAAAAGCATGGCGGCACGTGGTTCTTTGCCATCCGCGAGGGTGCAAAGAGTATCGCAGACATTCTGCTGCTCTGCGCTCAGCACATTTCCGTCGGGAATGCGTCCGCGTCCCGCATAGGGATTGCGGTAAAGCTCCTTTTCGCGCACGGAAAGCATTTCTTTTTTGACCATGCCGCGCAGTGTTGCGGCGGAGACTTGCGCTTTTTCAGCCAATTCTCCGGCGGAGCGCTCGCCATGCGAAAGAAAGTCTGCGGCACGTCTCTCGGCAGAGCCGAGTCTGACATTCGAAAGATCGCGCGTGAGGCGATAATATCGCTCCACGGGATCCCGTTTGCGACGGAATAATCCGCCGATGGTACCGCTCGGTAAAATGGTCTGCACCGCATCTCCCGTGGTACAGAAGGTGCGCTCGCGCAAAAATGATACCACTCCGAGCAGCTCCTCATTCAGCGAAAAACGTGGATCCGCCACCGCAAGAATGGGCTTCAGCTCCTCAAATTCAGAGGTGGAAGCAAGAGCGACCACAAGAGCCGTGCGCCTTGCTGATCCGCCGAAGCTCACCGACACCAGCGATCCGCGCGTCACGCGCGCCGCAAGGGCATCGGGAATCAAATAATCATAGGTTTTATCCGCCGAAAACGGCAGATCAAGGATCCGTACCTTCGCAACCGAAGGTGCAGGTTCACACATCCTCGCGTGCTTGGTTGAGATCAACGGTTTCGTCGTCGATCTTATACTCGCCCTGATAAATGCGGTTGATGGCATTTTTGACCGCCTTTTCGTCACGGATGGAGCGATTTATCATGGATGCGAGGCTCTTGTCCGTTTCCTTGTTGGCAATCAGCTTTTCCGCCTGCTCGCGCTGATGAACATATTCATCGGTAACAAGACGCGCGCATTTTGCGGTTGCGATGCAGAGGGTGTAGCGATTATATTTGCCGCCCTGGCTCAATTCTTCTACGGAGGGATAAATCATGTTGTTCTACCTTTCTTCTGCCTTGCAGAATCTTATTCCAAAAATATTTTTATCATGGGGCAAATCAGAGAGATCTGCCAAAAAATTTCGTGTAAAAATCGGGGTTGCGGCTTACGCGGTGTCTCTCCGCATCCACGATTCCGATGATTTCCGATGCGGTTTTTTCGATGGCATCGGTGCCGTTGATGACGACGTAATCGTAAGCATCCAGCTTCGCAAGCTCAATTTTCGCGGTGGCGAGGCGACTTAAAAGCACCTCCTCGGCGACCTTGTCGCCGCGTCCACGAAGCCTTGCCTCCAGCGTTTCGAAATCCGGCGGTGCGATCATAATGAGAAGGGCTTCGGGGCACTTCTTTTTCACTTGCATCGCGCCCTCGACCTCAATTTCGAGGATGACGCTTTTGCCTGCTTCCAGCTGTTTTTCCACCTCGGCGACGGGGGTTCCGTAATAATTTCCGCAGTATTCCGCCCACTCCAGCATACTGCCGGAGGCGATACGGCGCTCGAATTCGTCCTTGCCGAGGAAATGATAGTTCACACCGTCCACCTCGCCGTCGCGCGGTACTCTTGTGGTGGCGGAAACCGAATAGACAAAGCGATCGTCCTTCTGCATCAAGTTGCCGATGACCGTGCCCTTTCCGCTTCCCGACGGACCGGAAATAACGGTTAGCAGTCCTTTATTCATCCATGTCCTCTCCTTCTTCATCGCCGTCATCACGGTCGGACAGTCGGTTGGAGATGGTTTCGGATTGGAACGCCGAAAGGATCACATGCTCGCTGTCGGTAATGATCACGGCGCGGGTTCTTTTGCCGCAGGTAACATCAATGGCGCGGCTGTTGTCCTTTGCATCCTGAATCAGTCGCTTGATGGGCGCGCTTTCGGGGCTGACCACCGCGACCACGCGCTCCGCCGCCACCATATTACCAAAGCCTATATTGATAAATTTCATACAATCACCTATTCGATATTCTGAATTTGCTCGCGGATCTTTTCAAGCTCGCTCTTTGCCTCCACCACCAATGCGGCAATCTCCGGATTGCTGCATTTGGAGCCGATGGTGTTGGTCTCGCGATTCATTTCCTGCATAAGAAAATCAAGCTTGCGTCCCACAGGCTCATCCGAGCGGAAGATCTCCCGCATGGCTTCAAAATGACAGCCGAGCCGTACCAGCTCCTCGTCGATGGCAACCCTGTCCGCGTAAATGGCGCATTCCGTCAGCACCATCGAAGGATTGAGCTCCACCTGATTGTCCGCCAAAAGCTGTGTCAGCCTCGCCTCAAATTTTGCGCGGTATGCGGCGATGTCCGACTCCGAAAGCGTCTTGATCTTCGCCGCAACGGCTTCGATCTTCGCCGCCTTTTCGAGAATGTCCGCCTTCAAGCGCTCGCCTTCGGCTTCACGCACAGCAAGGAATGCGGCGATCGCCTCATCCAAAACCGGTCGGATCAGCAGCCAATCACGCTCTGCATCCTCCTCGGGTTTGTGTACGGTGAAGATGTCGCGATTCTGCGCCACGCTCATGACGGAAATGTCGTCCTTCAGTCCGAATTCATCCCGCAAAACAGTCAGCGCGTCGATGTAGGATTTTGCCATTGCACGGTCGATCGTGATGGACATGCCAACGTTTTCCACCACCTCCACGCCGATATAAACATCCACCTTGCCGCGGCTGATGCCCTGCTTTTGAACATGCTGGCGGATTCGGTCCTCGAGGAAGCTGTAAAGACGCGAGATCTTTACATTGCAGTCGAGGTAGCGATTATTGACGCTCTTTAATTCAACCGTGATATTCTTACCGTCCGCATCCGCCTTGATGGCTCTGCCGAACGCGGTCATACTGCGTATCATGGGTATCTTTCCTTTCATCCTATGGCGGCACAAACAATCCGCCCAATTTTAGCATATATAAATATTATACCGCATTTTTTGGGATTTGTCAACCGAAATATTCCCATATTCTGCGCAAAAATTCATCGGTTTCTTATGAATTTTTTCGACGGAGCGTTCAGAGACAAATTTATGCAGTTTTCACATTGACAAACACCTCCGCGCTGTGCTATAATGGTTGCATCCGATGCCGCGTGTCGGATCGGAAATTTTTCATTTTTGCGCTGTATCTCGCCAAGCGGGAGCGGCAGCAGGAGGTTTTATGAATAAGAGCGTTTCTTCCCATGAAAAAGTACGAAAGATGACGACTCTCGCAATTCTTAGTGCGATTGTTGTCGTTCTTCAACTTGTGTGTACTTTCGTCAAATTCGGTCCTTTTTCCATTACACTTGCGCTGACTCCGATCATCATCGGGGCGGCGATTTACGGATGGAAGGCAGGAGCGTTTCTCGGATTCGTTTTCAGCGCAGTTGTGTATGTAACAGGACTCATGGCAATGGACGGCGGTTTCATCATGGCAATGATGAGCTACAATGCAATCGGTACTACATTTTTATGCCTTTTCAAGGGTACAGCCGCCGGTGCTATAGCCGGACTTGTTTATCATCCCATCGCAAAGAAATCGCCTTTAGCGGCATCCTTCACGGCAGGCGCACTCACGCCTGTCATCAACACCGGCATTTTCGCACTCGGCATGATGACTATTATGTATGGGTTCCTATTGGGAAGCGCATCGGAAGGTCAAAACCCGATCGGTATGCTTTTCCTCACTTGGATTGGCATTAACTTCATTGTTGAGTTCATCACCAATGTTGCACTTGGTGCCGTTCTCACCAGCATCATCGGCTATTATCATCGTAGAATCGCAAAGGCGAGATAAGGAATTGTCATGCTTCTTGCAATCAATATCGGGAACAGCGAAATTGAGCTCGGCTTTTTAGACGACGGCGTTCTTATTAACACCGCCGCCTTAAAATCGGATAGGGATCGCACCGTGGACGAATACGCCTGGTTGATGAAAGGGATGCTTGATTTTCGCTGCATTTCGCCGACGGATATTTCGGGGGCGATCTGCTCATCGGTGGCTCCGTCGCTGACGGAAACCATCCGTCAAGCCGTTTCTCTGCTCTGTGGGAAAAGACCCCATCTGTTAGGTGCAGGCATCAAAACCGGGCTGAATATTCTCACAGATGACCCCTCTCAGCTGGGCGGTGACCTTGTCGCCGCCGCCATCGGCGCATTGCAATCCTACAAGCCGCCGCTCATCCTTATTGACTTCGGCACGGCAACCACCTTCTCCGTACTCGATGAAAAGGGCGCATTTCTCGGATGTGCCATCGCGCCCGGCGTGAATCTTTCGGCAGAAGCGCTTTCCGATGGTGCCAGTCTTCTGCCGCATTTCAGTCGCGCAGTCCCAAAAAAGTGCATCGGCACCCATACCACCGAAAGCATGCAAAGCGGTTTGGTGTACGGCAATGTTGCCATGATTGACGGCATGATCGACCGCATCCTCTGCGAGCTTGGCAGCGAGGCGCAGGTGATCGTATCGGGAGCGGTGTCCGAGGTGTTCCTGCCGCTATGCAAGCATACACTGTCTCGCGATGATACGCTGCTCTTTCGCGGGCTCGCGGAAATCTACAAAAAAAATCAACGCAAAAAATAAACGTCTGTCGCAAATGGGTGGGCATTTGCGGCAGATTTTTTTGGTCAAGCAA
>JAZTWJ010000080.1:0-14771 GCA_045635785.1 Candidatus Flemingiibacterium sp. | reverse complement strand
GTGCTGAGCGATAAGGTCACAGCCCTTGTTGATCAGCTCAAGTGCTGCGGACTTTTCGATGGTTACGTCAAACCAGGTGTTGGTCCAGATAACTTCAACGGTTGCATTGGGGTTAACGGATCTTACACCGAGGGTAAATGCGTTGATACCGCGAATAACTTCGGGGATCTGCATTGCTGCAACATAACCGATCTTGCCGGACTTGGAGTTCATACCTGCAACGATACCTGCAAGATAGCGTGCTTCATAAACACGGCCCATGTAGTTGCCGTAGTTGTCGCCGGTGATATAGCCGGTCGCATGACCGAAGTATACGTTCGGATAGTCCTTAGCTACCTTTTCAACCCACTCGCCGTGGCCAAATGAGGTGGCATAAATTACATTATAGCCTTCAGAGCAGAGCTGACGGAGAACCGCTTCACAATCGGCGGATTCGGGAACATTCTCTACATAATGGGTTTCGATGCCCATTTCTTCGAGAGCGAGACGACCCTGGTCGTGTGCATAGGAATATCCGAGGTCACCGATGGTTCCGACATAAAGGAAAGCAACCTTGAGGTCTTCCTTTGCGATGGGTGCAAGGTTGCCGGAGCCGGATTCGCCGCAACCGGTGAGACAGAGCGTCACCATCATGAGAGCGGCAAGCAGAGCTGCGAGAATTTTCTTCATGGCTGTAAACTCCTTAATAAATAATATTCGGACAGAATACATATCTGTCCCATAAAAATTATAGCAGAATATTTTCGAATTGTCAAGGAAATATAAAGAGTTTTTTAACATTTGCTATTTCTCGACAGTATTTTTGGTTCAAATGTATACAAAGTTATATATTTTTAATGAAAAGTTAAAAAAGTCGAAAAATCACTTTCAAAATCCAAAAGAATATGTTATAATATATGTGCAATCGTAATCGAAATAGATCGGGCGACCGACAAAGATTTAGGAGGAACATCATGGACGAGAATTTATTCGGCGATCTCAGTGTGATCGGCACGCGCGGATGTGAAGATCTGGTATCGCAGGTGGACTATTATCTAAAGCAGGCACGCGGAACCGACGAAAGCTTCGTCATTAGAGCGGATTGCCCTCGTTTTGGATCCGGAGAAGCAAAGTGTATCATTCATGACTCTCTGCGTGGTCATGATATTTACATTGTAAATGACTGCTTCAACTACGGTGTCACTTACAATATGTATGGCATGACCGTTCCCATGAGCCCCGATGACCATTTTCAGGATCTCAAGCGTATCATTGCGGCGATCGGCGGCAAGGCGCGCCGCATCTCGGTGATCATGCCCATGCTCTATGAAGGCCGCCAGCACAAGCGTCAATCTCGCGAATCTCTCGATTGCGCCACCGCTTTGCAGGAGCTTGTCTCCATGGGCGTTTCCAATATTATTACCTTTGATGCACACGATTCTCGCGTTCAGAATGCAATTCCGCTTTCCGGATTTGAAAATGTTCGCTGCACCTATCAAATGATCAAGGCGCTCTGCAAGCAGATTCCTGATATTAAGCTTGACCGTGAGCATCTTGCCATCGTTTCTCCCGATGAAGGCGGCATGAGCCGTTGTATGTATTACTCTTCTGTTCTTGGACTTGATCTCGGTATGTTCTACAAGCGCCGTAACTATGCGGTGGTCGTGGATGGCAAAAACCCCATTGAGGCACATGAATATCTCGGCCGCGATCTCCACGGCAAGGATGCCATTGTTGTTGACGATATGATCAGCTCAGGAGAATCCATGCTGGACGTTGCTCTCCAGCTCAAGGGTAAGGGCGCAAAGCGTATCTTTGTCTTTTCCTCCTTCGGTCTGTTCTGCAACGGACTCGAGAAATTCGACGAAGCGTATGCGGCAGGCACCATCGACCGTATCTTTACCTCCAATCTCGTTTACCGTTCTCCCGAACTGTTGAAGCGTGAATGGTACAGCGAGGTCAACATGAGCAAATATATCTCGTTTATTATTGATACACTCAACCACGATCATTCTATCAGTGAGCTTCTCAATCCCGTTACACGCATCAACAATCTGATTGCAGCACGCCGCGAAGCCGGTCTAGAATAAAAAATCTACGCCTCCCGATTTTCGGGAGGCGAAATTTTTTGTTATAAGAAGTAGATTTCAGCTGTAAGTCTTGCTATTCTCAAACTATTCGCATTTTTCAGCAAAAGCCGTTACGCATTCCTTCATCATCTGACGGATCTTAATATGCTGCGGGCAAACACCTTCGCATTTGCCACATTCGAGGCATGCATCTGCCTTTACATCCAGAGCCTCGTATTCGGGCTTGGGATCCAACGCAAGGGAAGGCGCAGTCTTGTTGTAGACCTTAAACAGCTCGGGGATATTGATTCCTGCGGGGCAGGGCAGACAATATTCGCATCCGGTGCAGGGAACGATCATGTTGCCGTCGCGGATAGCCTTTGCGCGAACCAGCGCTTCCAGTGTGGCATCATCCAGCTTGCCGATACGGGATTCATCAGCAAAGCGGAGATTCTGTACGACCTGCTCCTTGTTGCTCATGCCGGAAAGCACCACACCGATCTCGGGACGGCTCCACAAAAAGTCGAAAGCGATCTGCACGGGATTTGCATTCTCGGGGAGAGCGGCGCGAACATTTTCGGGCGGATTTGCGAGGCTGCCGCCAAGCAGAGGCTCCATGATGATGATGCCAAGCCCCTTGGAAGCGGCATATTCAAGTCCGTCCGTGCCTGCCTGATTGTTAGTGTCGATATAGTTATACTGAATCTGGCAGAAGTCACAGCCTTCGTAACTGTCAACAATCTGCTTGAACACTTCATTCGTGTCGTGGAATGAGAAGCCTATGTAGGATACGCGTCCCGAAGCCTTGAGTTCGCGCATTTTTGCAAACAGATCGAACTTCAAAACCTTATCCTGCAAGGTCTGCAATTTGAGCGAGTGCAGCATATAGAAGTCGATATGATCAACGCCGAGACGGTCAAGCTGAGTCTGGAAAATGCTGTCAAAACTATCTTCGTCTTTTATATTCCAAACGGGCATTTTATCAGCGAGGAATACCTTTTCGCGGTAGCCGTCACGAAGGGCTTTTCCGAGAACGACTTCGCTGGTACCGTCGTGGTAGCCGAAGGCTGTGTCTACATAGTTTACGCCGTTGTCGATGGCGTGGCGGATCTGTTCGATCGCTTCTTCTTCGATGACAACCTTATCTTTAGTGGGAAGGCGCATACAGCCATATCCGAGTGCGGAAACCTTTACGCCGTTGACAAAATTGCGATATTGCATGATAATCCTCCTATTTCTTTGCAAAAAGGTGCTTTTATTCGAATGATTTCGCGAACTTCGAAAATACGGCACGCGCAATCAACATTCGTTACCTTATTTTATCGCAAAGTTTTGTACGAGATATGAACCCATAGTGAATTATTTGCATATATCCGCGGATAATTGCACGCAGGCTTATTTTTTCATCAAAGCCCAAATGCCTGATCCGAGAAGAAGTATGCCAAACAGCTTTCTTACAAGCAGGGGATCGGCGGAGCGGACAAGCAAGCTTCCGATGAGCGCGCCCATCGAACCGCATATTATCAGCCAAAGGATCAGGCGATAGTTAAAACGGCGGCGAATCAGATGCACGATCATTGCGGCACCCGATGAAAAGATAAAATATACGAGATTCACGCCTTGGGCTGTGAGCTGTTCCATGCCTGTGGCAAGCACAAGCCAAATCACGAGCAAGCCGCCACCGCCGATCCCAAGTCCCGAAAGAATCGCAATCAAGAATCCAATAAGGATCTGTGTCATCAGAGGAAATTCACCCCCGCCCAGAGCATCATGAGTGCAAACAACTTTTTTAGCCACCGAAGACTGATTTTATCAAGCAGCAATGCGCCGCATATTCCCCCTAACATACCGGGAAACAGATAGGGAATTGCCGCCCCAAGCTGAATATTTTCGCCGTATATTGCGGCGGATATGAAGGAAAGCGGCAATATCACAGCAATGACAGCCGCAAATCTGTCACGAATATCGTTATCGCAAGCTGCAGGCAGCATGGTCATGACTGCAGTCAGAAGAATACCGCCGCCTGTACCCAGAAAACCATTAACAATGCCTGCAAGAAATGCGAGCAGACTGATGATATACACGCGTTTTTTGTCGGGCAGACGTTTTTTTCGACGGAAAGTTTTTATAGGAATCATCATTTTGTTGTTGAAATTTTGGAAAAAGTATGGTATAATATATTGTAGTATTCTATTTTGAAGGAAATGCTTGACAGACACGAATCCATCATACAGAAAACGTGTGCTGTTTTATAATAACCGATTTTCGCTTTTTGATACATAAAGATCGAATGCAGAAAGGATTGCCCATGCCTACCGATAAACACTCCTCGCCCAAGCAGGGCGCGCGCAGAGCTTCTTCGAAATATCCTGCAAAACAGGCTTCGAAGACGCAAACGAAAGCATCTGCGAAATCTTCTTCACGACAAACATCAAAATCTAAATCCGCATCGAAGCAAAGCGGATCCAATCTCATGCTGCATCAGCTCATGCCATATATTCTCGGGCTGGTGGCGCTGTTTCTTATTGTCAGCTACTGTTTAGCCGCCTCAACCGGCTTTTTCGGCGGGTTTTTACGAAATCTTATGTTCGGTCTGTTTTCACATGCCGCTTGGGCGGTGCCGCTTCTTTTGAACAGCGTTGCGCTATTCTGGAGACGGGATGTGGAAAGCGGTTCCGTTGGCTACAAAATCGTTTTTTCGGTTTTGGAAACGATCTTCATCGCCGTTCTTCTGCAGGCATTTGCATGCCGCGGCGAGTCTCCCGTTGCCGAAAGCTTCAACGTTGTTGAGCTATTCAAAATGGGACTTGACGGTATTGGCGGCGGTGTTTTCGGCGGATTTATCGGTAATCTCTTGCTGCGTGGCTTCGGCTTTGTGGGAACGATGATCCTTTCCATTGCGCTGATCCTGCTGTTTGGTGTCTTTATGTTTGGTATGACGCCGCATCTTTTTCTTGTGACCGTTATTGCCGGCTTCCGCGAATGGAGATCCGGACTTGGTACACGCATGAGCAACGCGCGCGCCGAGCGCGAAGAAATGCTCCTTGAATATGAAACACGCCGTGCAGAGAAGCTCGCGTTGCGCGGACAGAAGGCAGAGGCGGCAGCGGCTGCTCACGCACAGGCGCTTGCCAACGAGAGAGCGCGTCGCGACCGTATGGAGCAGTCCTCACGCAGACGTCGTCCCATGGTCAACGATGCCATTTTTGATGAGGATCTGCCATCTGTATCCGTCGAACCGTATATCGACGAATGCGTGTTTGATGACGCTCAATTCCAAGATTCACATATCACTTCCGATCCATCGGTAAATAATTTCGTTGAATCGGATGCACCACCCTTTGATTTGAATGACTCTGATGCAGAGAACGAAGGTGTTGATCTGGCAAAGATCTTCTCGGAGCCGAATGCATCTTCCGAAATGACCGAGCCGGGCATCATTGATGACGAGGGGGCTTTCTTTACATCGGCTGAGCTGGAATTGATGGTTGAAAAATCACGCCTTGCTTCCGATTCCCTTGCACCCGAGCCCGACGATGACGACGATGACGATGAGGAGCCCATGTGCGAGGCTCTTGCCCCCGAAGCAAAGCTGGATTCCTATATTTTCCCGCCCATTCAGCTTCTCAAAATCAATCGCGAAACGGAAAGCGTGGATCTTTCGGGCGAGATCCAACAGACCGCAACAAAGCTTGTTGAAACTCTGCGCTCCTTTAATGTGAAAACGAAGATCATCAACGTTTCTCGCGGTCCTACGATCACACGCTATGAGCTTCAGCCGGAGATCGGCACAAAGGTGCGTTCCATCGTTAATTTGGTGGATGACATCGCCCTGCATCTTGCAACGGGCGGCATTCGAATCGAAGCACCTATCCCCGGAAAGGAAGCGGTGGGCATTGAGGTCCCCAACCGAAGCACAGCCACAGTCTATATCCGCGAACTGCTTGAAAACAGCAGCTTCAAAGCCGCTTCAAGCAAGGTTACAACTGGTCTTGGCATGGACGTTGCGGGCAACCCCGTCTTTCTTGATGTGGCGAAGATGCCCCATCTGCTGATTGCAGGTACCACCGGATCCGGTAAATCCGTCTGCATCAACTCGCTGATCATTTCCATGCTCTATAAGGCGCGTCCCGATGAAGTAAAATTCATTATGATCGACCCGAAAAAGGTAGAGCTGAATGTTTACAACGGCATTCCGCATTTGCTGGTTCCTGTGGTTTCAGACCCGAAAAAAGCAGCAGGCTCGCTGCATTGGGCGGTGACGGAAATGGAACGTCGCTATGATCTGATCGAGGGGGCCGGTGTTCGTAATCTCAAGGGTTACAATCAATCCATCGCCAATGATCCCGATGCGGAACAACTGCCGCAGATCGTCATCATCATCGACGAGCTTGCCGATTTGATGATGATGGCAAGGGATGATGTGGAAGAATCCATCTGCCGCATTGCTCAGAAGGCGCGCGCCGCAGGTATGCACCTCATTCTCGGCACCCAGCGTCCTACGGTTGACGTGGTAACGGGTCTTATTAAGGCGAATGTTCCGTCCCGTATCGCGTTTACCACCATGAGCCAAATAGATTCGCGTACCATCATTGACACGGTGGGTGCGGAAAAGTTGATCGGTCGCGGCGATATGCTGTATGCGCCGATCGGCGCGGTCAAACCCACGCGCGTACAGGGCTGCTTCGTCTCCGATGAGGAGGTCGAGGAAGTTACTACGTTTATTAAAAATAATTACGGTGTACGCGATTATGACAAGTCTGTCATGGAGACCATCGAGAAGGAAGCTCTCCTTTGCGGCAACAAACGGGCTACGATCGCAGGTGACGGCGACGTGGATGCCAACGACGGCGATCCGATGCTGAATCCTGCCATCGAGCTTGCGGTAGAATCGGGTAAGATCTCCACCTCGCTCATTCAGCGGCGTCTGCAGCTTGGCTACGGCCGTGCAGCAAAGCTTATTGATACCATGGAGGATATGGGCATTGTCGGACCGCCGCAGGGACAAAAACCCCGTGATGTGCTGATTTCTCATCAGGAATACATGGAAATGAAGCTTCGCCGTGAGGGTTAAGGCAAAGAATTCCATAAAAATTCCGACTTTGCGGAACAAACACGCCGCGAATTTCGTCAAATGATTAGAAGTTATTAACAGAAAGGTCGTTTCAGTTATGTCAACCTTTATTGCCATCGACGGCTTGGACGGTTCGGGCAAGGGCACCCAGACGAATCTGCTTGTCAATCGCCTGAAAACCGACGGTTATGCCGTTCGAAATATCAGCTTCCCCATGTACGATTCCGATTCATCCGCACCTGTACGCATGTATTTGGAAGGCAAGCTCGGCACTCGTCCATCGGACACGAATGCTTATGCCGCTTCCACCTTCTTTGCCTGCGATCGCTACGCTTCCTACAAAGCCGATTGGAAGACGGATTACGATAAAATGGATAAAATTTTGATCGCAAACCGCTACACCTCTGCCAATGCAGTGCATCAGCTTTCCAAGTTGCCCCGCGACAAGTGGGATGATTTTCTGGATTGGCTCTGGGATTTTGAGTTTATCAAGCTCGGATTGCCGGCACCGGATCTTGTGCTGTATCTTGAGCTTCCACCCGCGCTTTCCATGGAGCTGGTTGGTCGGCGCTCGTCAGAAACAGGGCAGAAGAAAGATATTCACGAAAAGGATGAAGCCTATATGCGCCGTTGCTATGATGCGGCACTGTATGCTTCACAAAAGCTTGGATGGACAACCATCCGATGCTACAACGAGTTTGGTATTCGCTCCCGCGAGGCAATTTTCGGTGACATTTGCGATGCGATTGCAAATAAAACAGGAATTGTTATGTAAATGTTTTATGAATGTTTACATGACGATGCTGAAATCGACTTAAAAATTCGATATAATAGGTATAGGAATTTATCATTAACTTTTTTTGTTATTTGAAGGAGATCGTCATGGTTTATCTTTTTTTAGCCGAAGGCTTTGAAGAAATCGAGGCTCTTTGTCCGCTGGATCTGCTCCGCCGCGCCGGTGTTTCCGTTATGACCGTTGGTGTGGGAGAAAAGGTGGTTCGCGGTTCTCACGGCATTGAAGTGATCGCAGACATTACCACCTTTGAAGCAGAAAAATTGCTTGAAAAAAATCCTGCAGATATGGTCATTCTCCCCGGCGGCATGCCCGGCTCTCTCAATCTGCAAAAGGATGCTGTGGTGAACAAATTTATTGAACATGCGGTCAAGAACGATGCATATCTTGCCGCGATCTGTGCCGCACCGATGATTCTTGGCGAGTTAGGACTGCTTAATGGTCGCGTGGCGATTTGCTACCCGGGCTTTGAAGATAAGCTTCTCGGGGCAAAGATCTCCGCTCAAAAGGTTGCAGTTGACGGAAGATTTATCACCGGAAAGGGCATGGGTGTCTCTTTGGCTTTTGGTTTGAAGCTGGTAGAGGTGCTCGTCTCCAAAGAAAAGGCGGACGAGCTGTTTGCTTCCGTTCAGGCCTAGACAAGTGAAATTCGCGTGAAACGGTAAAATCCCAAACAAGGAGGCTTTCGCTGTGCGAAGGCAATGGAGATTGTTATGTACGAAATTCGCAAACGCAAAAATGATATCCGCGCGAAGTATAAGGCACTGCGACAAGCCATATCTCCCGATGTAAAGCAAGCGATGGATGAAAAGATCTACAACTTGTTTATTGGGCTTGCCACCTATCGCTATGCTTCGGTGCTATTGATGTATGCGCCGAAGCCTGATGAGGTCGATGTCACGCCCATTGCAAAGCGTGCTTTGGCTGACGGAAAAAAGGTCGCCTTCCCGCGCTGTATTCCCGAGAGCCATGATATGGAGTATCATTTAATAACATCGCTTGATCAGCTGAAAAAGGGAGCCTACGGACTGCTCGAGCCGACTCCCGATCTGCCTGTCTATGACAGGGAATCGGTGGAGCCTTCCGCCTGCATTGTTCCTGCGCTGGTATATGACAAGCGCGGCTTCCGACTGGGTTACGGCAAGGGCTATTACGACCGATATTTAGGCGGTTATACAGGTTCAAAAGTCGGCATGATCTACAGCGAATTCATCATTGATCAGCTTCCTCGAGGCAGATTTGATCTGAATGTGGATTTCATCGTCACCGAACGGGGCATAAAGGTGAATTCATAATGAAAATCAAGCCAACCTTCGGTGCGCCGCTACTCATTATTTTTATTATGCTGATGCTTTGCGCTGCTTACTTTGTTGATTTGGGCGCGCCCAAGTATCAGGAAAATATTTGCCTTGCCATTTTGGTTCTGCAGTTTGTGGTGATTCTTGTGCCCGCGTTGTTTTACATGAAGCTGAGAGGCGAGGGCTATACAAAACGATTGCGCTTTGTGCCTTTCGGTGTGGAAAAGCTGTTAGTCACTCTGCTTGCGGTTGTGGTTTTGGTACTGGGAGACACTCTGATCCGCCTGCTTTTGCATAATTTCGGATTGGATATGGGAGACTATTCGCCCTATACCCGATACCTCGGTATCACAAAGCCGAATCTGCTGTATTCGCTGATCACGTTCGTTCTTGTACCTGCGATAGCAGAGGAATTTGTTTTTCGCGCTGTTTTATGCACCGAATATGAAAAAAGCAGTATCGGCGCGGCAATCATCGCATCGTCGCTGCTCTACGGAATGTTCGGACTTAACCTTGAGCTTTTCCCTGTGTATTTCTTTGCAGGGCTGATCTATGCGCTGATCTACTATTTGACAGGTTCCGCATTTGCCCCCATGCTGTGCCATCTTTGTTTTAATCTTTACGGTCTTGCTCTTGGAAACACCGTAATTTCGATCATATCCAAGCCGCAGAGTACGGGCTTTCTTATATTTGTGCTGGCAAGCTTTTTCCTCTTGACGCTTGCCGCGCTGTTTGGCGAATGCGAGCGCATCTATTACGGTTATTCCATGGCAAATAAGCCGTCGGAGCATGTCAACCCCGCCGCAAATATCCGCACCTTTGCCGAAGCGTTGCTGGCTCCGCCGATCTTAGCGGCGGCAGTCATCTTCATCGGAATCGCGTACAGCATTTCTTGATATTGTCGACTCGCTGCGTAAAACCAGCTTCATTTTAGAAAGGAAGCTTTTGCCGCGCAAAAGCCTAAAACATCATTTATGCAAGACAACAAAGATAAACGTCGGAACGTGCCTTCGGATCCGCATGACAGCACGGTCGTGTTCAAACGTTTGGGACCGTCAAAACCGAATACAAATCTTCCGCCTGATAGTCGGACGCCGAATGACATACAAAATACGGCGCAGCTTCAGGGAGGCGCTGTGATTCGCCCGCTCAAAAAGACACCACCGCCGCAGAATGCGCAACGACCGGTGCAAGCTACGCCGCGTCCGCCGCAGAATGCGCAATCTCCGACGCAAGCTACGTCGCGTCCATCGCAGAATGTGCAACGACCGACGCAAGCTACAGCGCGTCCGGCACAGAATGTGCAACGTCCGACGCAAGCTACACCTCGTCCGGCACAGAATGCTGAACGACCGACGCAAGCTACAGCGCGTCCGGTACAGAATGTGCAACGTCCGACGCAAGCTACACCTCGTCCGACACAGAATGCGCAACGTTCGATACAAACTACGCCCAATGCGCAGCAAAACAATACAAATCCGATCCGAAACGCGCAACATTCGATTCAGTTTGTGGCTCAGACGCAAAAAAAGCGCACTGAAAACGATGATTTCGAAATTGACGAAATCACCTACACCAAGCTTCCAAGAGTAAAGCATCAGAGAAGCAATTCGGCGGATTCTGCCGTCAGCGCCGTGATGAGCCTTGTGAAGGCGGTGATTTATATTGTTGCCATCGTTGCCATTTCCGTTACGCTCTCGATCTTTATCGTTCGTACCGCTAATGACGTCTTCAAATTTGTTGGTGATGAAAAGCTGATCACGGTAGAAATTCCCGAATATGCTACCATTGAGGAAATTGGAACTATATTAGGCGAAGCAGGCGTGATTGAATACCCGTGGGCATTTAATTTGTGGAGCAATCTAAAGGAAAATCCCGAAAAGCCGCCCACATTCATCGCGGGAACCTATGAAGTTTCTACGATGCTCAACTACGATTACCTCCGTTCCACATTCAAAAAGAAGACGATCCGCGAGGAAGTGCGTATCACCATTCCCGAGGGATTTACGGTTGACGAGATCATCAATCTGTTTGTCGAGGAAAACAAGATCGGAACCAAAGAAGGATTTATTGATGCCATCAATAATTACGATTTTGACTACCGTTTCCTCGATACGCTTCAACCAAGTCCCGATCGTCTGTATCGCTTGGAAGGGTATCTTTTCCCTGACACGTACTATTTCTACAGCGATTCCTCTGAGGTGGCGGTTCTGACTAAGCTGCTCGACAACTTTGAGAAAAAGTTTATTGACGAGTATTACGATCGTTGTCTTGATCTTGGTATTACTGTGGATGAGGCGATCATTCTCGCTTCCATGGTGGAAAAAGAGGCGCGATATGCGGATGAAATGGGCAATATTTCGTCAGTATTCCACAACCGCCTGAAGTATAAGGCGACCTACCCCTATCTGCAGTCCGATGCGACCATTATATATGCGATTCAGCATGATACGGGTTCCCGTCTTGATATGATGACCGGCGAGGACACCGAATATGAGACTGCCTATAACACCTATCTTCATAAAGGTCTGCCTCCCGGACCTATCGCAAATCCCGGTTTGAATGCCATCGTTTATGCGCTTTATCCCAGCGAAACCGAGTATTTCTACTTTGTTGCCAACCAATCCGGACGCTCGCTGTTTGCGAAAACGGATAAGGAACATGAACAAAATATTATCCTTGCACGAAAAGGCGGATGATGCCTTTATCTGTCACAAAAACCGAGCCGCCGCGTAAGCGGTGGCTCTGCTTGATTTGAGGTACTTATGAAACACGGATTTATTCGAGTTGCCGCCGCTTCACCTCGTGTAACGGTGGCTGATACCAAAGCGAACGCGGCTGCAATTTTCGCTACCTGTGAAAAAGCTTATGCCGATGGTGTAAAGCTGATCGTTTTTCCTGAGCTTTCTATTACAGGCGCAACATGCGGGGACTTGTTCTGTCATATGGCGCTACAAAAAGCGGCTGAGGATGCGATTTTGCACCTATGTGAAGCAACGGCAGACATGGATATGCTGATCGCCGTAGGCGCTCCTTTACGGTTAGAAGCGAAGCTGTATAACTGCGCGGTGATCCTTCACCGCGGAATGATCGTCGGTGTAGTGCCGAAAACGCATCTTCATCCGTCAGAACGCAGACAGTTTGCCGATGCCTCTGCCCATGCGGCGCCTGCAGGCGCAAGCTGTGCCGCCATTCGCATCGGCGAAGGCTTTGTCCCCTTTGGAACGAAGCTGCTGTTCGGATGTGAGGGTATGCCCGAGCTTCGCATCGCTTTTGAAATTGGCGAGGATCTGTGCGCACCCATTCCCATGTCGTCAAGGCATGCAATGGCGGGCGCGGATGTGATCTGCTGTCTGTCATCTGTTCCCGAAACGGTGGGTGCGGCGCAGTACCGTCGCAATCTTGTAAAACTGCATTCGATGCAGACTACGAGCGGTTATGTCATGGCAGTGGCGGGATACGGTGAGTCCACCACAGACGCGGTTTACGGCGGTCATTGTTTGATCGCGGAACGGGGAAGATTGCTTGCCGAAGCTAAGCCCTTTGAATCGCAAGCCTCGGACCGCGCGTTTGCAAACGGATATTCGTTCAGCGAAATTGATGTTCAAATGCTTCTTTCCGAGCGAATGAAGTCGCCTTGCTTCGGTGGGAATCAAGCGGATTACTGCGAGCTGACCTTTGAAATGGAGCAGACGGATACGCCCCTTTCCCGTTTATATGAAAGAATGCCCTTTGTTCCCACAGCAGATGCGGACAGAAGCAGCCGATGTGAGGAAATTCTGACCATACAGGCAACAGGACTTAAAAAACGCATGGAACATACCCACGCAAGGAGCGCTGTAATCGGCATTTCTGGCGGTCTTGATTCCTGTCTTGCTCTGCTTGTTTCGGTGCGTGCCATGGACATGCTGTCCCGTCCGCGAACGGATATCATAGCAGTGACCATGCCATGCTTTGGGACCACACAGCGCACGCGAACCAATGCGGAGATTCTTTGCGAGAGGCTTGGCGTTACCTTCCGATGCGTGGACATCAAAGCGGCGGTTCAGCAGCATTTTGCGGACATCGGGCACGATGAAAGCATAAAAAACGTCGTTTATGAGAACGTCCAAGCGCGAGAGCGCACACAGGTGATCATGGATATTGCCAATGCGGCGGGCGGTATGGTCATCGGTACAGGCGATTTATCTGAGCTGGTGCTGGGATGGGCAACCTATAACGGAGACCACATGTCGATGTACGGTGTAAATGCGGGTGTTCCCAAGACGCTTATTCGTCATATCGTGCGCTGTTTTGCAGATACATGCAACGATGAGGCTTTAGCGAAGGTTTTACTTGATATTCTTGACACACCCGTCAGCCCGGAGCTTTTACCTGCGGATGATAATGATGAAATCGCACAGAAGACTGAGGATTTGGTTGGACCCTATGCGCTTCATGATTTTTACCTCTATCATTTCCTTCGCTTCGGATTTTCACCTGACAAGATCGAGCGGATAGCAAACCATGCTTTCGCAGGCGAATATGACGGCGAAACGATTCATAAATGGCTTGGCATTTTCATGCGCCGCTTCTTCACACAGCAATTTAAGCGAAGCTGTCTTCCCGACGGCCCGAAGGTGGGAAGCGTCGGCGTATCACCGCGCGGTGATCTTGTGATGCCATCCGACGCATCCTATGCTGAATTTTTGATATAATAAAACAGCCCCCAAAGGGGCTGTTTTTGTATGCTCACGAACGGTTAAGGACGATGGGATCGCCTTTTTTATAAGAGGTAATGGGTTCAAGAATGCCGTTTTCCATGACAAAAACGCGGTCGGCATGAGATGCGATCGACAAATCGTGAGTGACCATGACAACGGTCACGCCAAGAACCTCCTTCGTTTCAAGCAGAAGGGAAAGTACCTCATCCGCATTCGCGCGGTCCAGGTTTCCTGTCGGCTCGTCGGCAAAGACAACGGATGGACGGTTGATCAGCGCACGTGCGATCGCCACACGCTGTTGCTGACCACCCGAAAGTTCGCTCGGAAGATGATGGAGACGGTCACCGATTCGCAAGGTGTTGATCAGCTTTTTGAGATTTTCCTCGTAGCTGTAATCCGGCTTGTTGCACATGACTGTGGGAATGAGAATGTTCTCCAGCGCGGTGAATTGGGGGATCAGATTGTGTTTTTGAAAAATAAATCCGGTATAATTACCGCGAAATCTCGATAGCTCATCCGCGTTCATATCGGTAATGTCATGGCCGCGGATGTAGACTCTGCCGGAATTGGGTGCGTCTAGTCCCGCGCATATCTGCAGAAGTGTTGATTTTCCTGAGCCGGAAGCGCCGATGATGGCAACAAATTCCTTATTTTCGACTTGGAAGGAGGCTCGGTTGACCGCAGTTACCACCGAATCGTACTGTCTGTATTGCTTGATAACAGCCTCACAGCTTAATATAGCCATTATGTTTGTATCCTTTCATTCGTAATTATTCGTCAGATGCACCGAATTCGCGCGAATTTTCGGTCGCTGAGAAGCGTTTGAAGAAATCACCGAGCGGCAGGATCGAAGAG
>JAZTWJ010000079.1:0-7206 GCA_045635785.1 Candidatus Flemingiibacterium sp. | reverse complement strand
CAACACCGGTGCAGGTCTGCGTGAATCCCATCCGCATGACATCAACACCACCAAGGAAGCACCCAACTACCCTGTACAGAGCGGACTTTAATCGTAAAATTATGCGACTGCCACTTTTGTGGCAGTCGCTTTTCACATTTTTACGGCACTGGAAAGTTTTTGCGAAAAGCCCAAAATATTTTTAGAAACCTATTGACAAACAAATTCGAATGTGATATAATATTATCCGTTGAGGCGAGAACGCACCGTACGGTCGATGTCTCAACAAATATTAAAATGCGGGTATGGCGGAATTGGCAGACGCGCTAGATTCAGGTTCTAGTGGGGGCAACTTCGTGAAGGTTCAAGTCCTTTTACCCGCACCAAAAAAGTCTCGAAAATCAATGTTTTCGAGGCTTTTTGTTGTAATCTGACATTCATTGCAACACTACAGCTTTTCCGCAGGAAAAATACTGCAAGATATTGACAAATTTTCTGCGTTAAGGTATAATTATTATATTGTAAATTCCAATCCCACGTTTTTTGGTAAAAGAAAGGATTCATCATGAAAATCACTCCTGTTAAGGGTACCAATGATTATCTGCCGAGCGAAGTGCTCGTGCGCGACTATCTTCAGAATACCATTCTTGAAACCTACCGTTCCTGCGGTTTCGAGCGCATCTCTACGCCCATCATCGAGGATATTGAGAATCTCGATAAATCCGAAGGCGGCGAAAATCTCAACCTCATCTTCAAGATCATGAAGCGCGGCGAAAAGCTGGCGGAAGCCATTGCAAGCGGTAACGAAAAGGAGCTTGCGGATATGGGTCTGCGCTATGACCTCACCCTTCCGCTGACGCGCTACTATGCAAACAATCGCGCCAAACTGCCAAGCCCCTTCAAGGTCATCCAGATCGACAAGGTCTACCGTGCCGAACGCCCGCAAAAGGGAAGACTTCGCGAATTTATGCAGTGCGATATTGACATCATCGGCAGCGACAGCTATACCGCCGAGGTTGAGCTGATCAAAACCACCGCAAAGGCTTTGCTCAATATCGGATTTGAAGATTTCAAGATCCGCGTCAACGACCGCAGACTTCTCAAGGCGATCATCATGAGCGCGGGACTATCGGAAGCGGACTGCGACTCCGTTTGCATCTCCCTTGATAAGCTTGATAAAATCGAAGCAAGCGGTGTCAAGGACGAGCTTCTTGACAAAGGCTTCTATGCGGCGGCGGTCGAAAAGCTGATGGAGGCAATTTCCGTCACGCCCTTCACGTTGGATTCGGCAGAGGCACTCTGCGGCGAGCTGGACTGCATCGCAAACCTTCGCAAGATCATATCCCTCTCCGAAGCCACCGCAGGCGGTCGCTACGGCATTGAATATGACATGACGCTCGTTCGCGGTCAAGGCTACTATACGGGAACGGTTTTTGAGATCTCCAGCCCCAAATTCCGCGGCGCGATCGGCGGCGGCGGACGATATGATAACCTCATTGGAAAATTCCTCGGCGAATCCATTCCAGCCGTTGGTTTTTCCATCGGCTTTGAGCGTATCGCAGGCATTCTGCTTGACGGAAATTATTCCATCGCCGGTAAAAAGCCGCGCATGGCGCTCATTTACACCGAGGAAACCTTCGCAGAGGCGCTCTCCCATGCGGATGCCCTGCGCGCGGATTATGATGTAACGTTAGTGGAAGCACCCAAAAAGCTTGGCAAGCTTTACGCAAAGCTGGAGGCTTCCGGCTACAGTTGCTGTTTGTTAGAAGGCTCCGATCAGATCAAAACCTTCGGGGAAGCAAAATAAAATATTTTTGAGAGGGACATTTGCATGTCCCTCTTTTGCTTTTGCGGTATCGCAAGAACACATAAAGTAACTAACAAAGGGCATACTGTAACGGACGGCAAATGCCGCAGTCAAAACGGAGGTGCCCATGAATATTCTACACGATATATCGCCCGAGAGAATCACGGCAGACGATTTTGCGGCGGTGATAGAGATCCCGCGCGGTTCAAAAGTCAAATACGAACTTGACAAGCAGACAGGGTTTCTGATGATGGATCGCATTCTATATACATCCACCCATTATCCTGCCAATTACGGCTTTGTTCCGCGGACGCATGCGGATGACGGCGATCCGCTGGATGTTTTGGTCCTATGCTCGGAGACGCTCTTTCCAATGACGCTTGTGCGGTGCTATCCCATCGGTGTCATTCGCATGATCGACGGCGGACATGCGGATGAAAAAATCATCGCCATTCCGTTTGATGACCCCAAATACAACTCCTACTCCGAGCTTTCGCAATTGCCTGCCCATGTTTTTGCCGAGATAGAGCATTTTTATTCGGTTTACAAGGCTTTGGAGCAGAAGCAGACGGCGGTCCGTCCCGCAGATGGAAAAGAAACCGCTAAAACGATCATCAAAAAAGCCATCGCGGCTTACGTCGAAAAATCAAGCCGCCGGCCGCATTACCATCAATAGGCAGCAGGGAAGCGTCTGCGGTTTTGGGGATCAGATCACCTATACTTCGTGTACTTTCGTTCAATCGCATAAAACAAAAAAAGCGAAGGATTTACATTTTATAACAATTTGCGACTTGCAAAATTTTTCTAGTCGTGATATAATATTAAAAGGAAATCCATGCGATACAAAATTACAGGAGGATCATCAAATGAGCAATGTACGTCCCGAAACCATGGCGCGGATCGATTCCCGCGAGCTGGCAAACAAGTTCATCGACGAACAGGTAACAGAAATTCGCGCACAGGTGGGCGATAAGAAGGTACTTCTTGCACTCTCCGGCGGTGTTGACAGCTCTGTCGTTGCCGCACTTCTCATCAAGGCGATCGGCAAGCAGCTGGTCTGCGTCCATGTCAACCACGGTTTAATGCGCAAGGGCGAAAGCGAGCAGGTTATTGAAGTCTTCGAAAAGGGACTTTCTGCGAACCTCATTTATGTCGATGCGACCGACCGTTTCCTCGGTCTGCTTGAAAATGTGGCAGATCCCGAAAAGAAGCGCAAGATCATCGGCGGCGAATTCATCAAGGTATTCGATGAAGAAGCGAAAAAATTGGAGGGCATCTCTTTTCTTGCACAGGGAACGATCTACCCCGACATTTTGGAAAGTAACGGCAAAAAGGCGGTTAAGGCACACCACAACGTTGGAGGCCTGCCGGAATACATGACCTTTGAGCTGGTGGAACCCATTAAGCTGCTGTTCAAGGACGAGGTCCGCGAAGTCGGACGCGCTCTTGGTCTGCCTTCCGAAATGGTTGACCGTCAGCCCTTCCCGGGACCGGGACTTGGCGTTCGTTGCCTCGGCGCGATCACACGCGACAGACTGCATGCACTTCGCGAAGCAGATGCAATTCTGCGCGAGGAGTTCGACAAGTGCGGACTTTCGAAGCATGTATGGCAGTTCTTCATCTCCATGCCCGATATGAAGAGCGTTGGTGTACGCAACGAAGAGCGTTATGAAGGTTGGCCGGCAATTATCCGCGCGGTGAATTCCAAGGATGCTATGACAGCAACTATCGAGGAGATTCCGTATCCGGTACTGCACACGATTACACAGCGCATCATCACCGAGGTCGAAGGCGTCAATCGCGTACTGTATGATCTTACGCCAAAGCCTACCGGCACAATTGAGTGGGAATAATTTCGTGTACTAATCTATTCACAGAAGCTGGATGTACAAAGTGCTGCCGAATCTGTTCGGCAGCACTTATTTGTTTGATTTGATCAAAACTCAAATAAGAAGGTCGACTTCATGCAGAAAAAACGAATTGCGCGTGATTTGACGGTGGGCAGAGTAACACCGACTTTGTTGCTCTTTGCTTATCCGGTTATGATATCCAACTTTTTGCAAACAGCCTACAATATGGTCGATATGGCGATCGTAGGCCGTTTTGTGGGCAGTGACGGTCTTGCGGCAGTTTCTGTCGGCGGAGATGTGATACATTTCTTCACATTCCTCGGCATGGGATTTGCTACTGCCGGACAAATTATGATATCCCAATATGTCGGTGCAGGAAAGAAAAACGAGCTTAATAAGGTTATTGGCACCTTGTTTACATTTATTTTATCTCTTGGCGCTTTTCTATCCATTATCGGCCTGACTTTTTCCGGCTCGTTCTTGCGTTTGCTTAACATTGATGTCGCCGCATATGACGGAGCCCTTGCATACACCTTGACATCCTCTGCAGGTATGATGTTTGTCTTTGGCTACAATATGCTCAGCGCCACGCTACGCGGCATGGGCGACTCGCGGCATCCCATGATGTTTATCGGCTTTGCGGCAATTATGAACACGGTACTGGATATTATATTCATTGCCGTGTTCAAACTCGGCGCGATGGGTGCGGCACTTGCTACGGTCATGAGTCAGGGAACGTCGTTTTTATTGTGCTTCTTCTACCTATATAAAAACAAAGAACAGTTTGGCTTTGATTTCAAGCTCAAAAGTTTTAGAGTCAGCAAAAAGCCTTTGTTGACCATTCTCAAGCTTGGCATCCCCGTTGCCATACAAAGCAGTGCGGGAAATATCTCCGCCTTGTTTGTTTCTTCATACGTCAACACCTATGGCGTGGCGTATACTGCGATCACCGGCGTGGGACATAAGCTGAACAGCATTGCTCTTATCGTTGCCAATGCGCTGAACACCTCCGGCGCGGCAATTATCGGGCAGAGCTTTGGTGCGGGCAAAACAGATCGTGTTAAGCAGGTCTTCTACCGTGTATTCACATTCGACTTTATATTCGTCTCGGCACTTAGTACCTGCATACTGCTGTTTCCGGAGCAGATCTTCGGCATTTTTGATTCGAGCGATGCGATCAGAGAAATGGCACGCCTCTATGCGCCTGTTGCGGCGGTTGCGTTTATGGGATTCGCCTTCCGCTCCCCAAGTTTAGCACTGATAAACGGACTGGGACATTCCAAGATCAATTTGTGCATGGGCATTACCGAGGGCTTGATTTTGCGTATTGGTCTTACATATCTGTTTGGCGTGGTTTTGGGATTTGGCGTTATGGGCTTCTGGTACGGATCAACGATCGCCAGCTACGGTTACGGCCTTGTTGTTTTCCCGTATTTCTTTAGCGGTGCGTGGAAAAAACATAAATCGCTTGCATTTAAGTGAGACGTGAAAGTTGAGGTGCGACTTACGAACTTTTTACATACATCCCTATTGACTTTTCCAACAAAAAGTGATATAATCAATAAAAGGTAACATTTCATAAACACGAAAAACTATTAGCCCAAAAAGAGATCTCTATTTCACGCAGCTTTTCAATGTTCTTTCTCGGGCGCATCGGATCGTGCCGTGTTGCCTCAAAAAATACTTGCCGGTTGCAAAACAATGCAACTTGCAAAAACCGAAAAAGGAGCGATACGATAATGTGTCAAAAAAATCTTCGCATAATTCGAGTATTATGCATGATTCTTGTTGCTTCCATGCTTGCCGCTGTTGTTGGCTGTACTTCCGAACAGACGGGCACGCCGCAGGAATCGACAGATGCACCTACCACTTCTGAAAGCACAACCTCCGGCGCAGAAACAACAACAGCTACCACGATCCCCGAGGTATCCGTATCTCAGCCCGGCAAAACACAGCATCTCTGGAATCAGGAGATGATCGACATGGCTGTGGAGGAATACCTGACCGCTTTCAGTCTTCCGCAGTTTAACGGTCTGGAGATCGTATCCAACACATGGCAGGTCGGCGGCATCATCAAGAGAGCGCCCGCTGTATATCTTCTTGCGTTAATGTCATACGAAAACCCCAACATCACCAGCACCTCCGGAATCAAGGTTTCCGATCGTTTGCTGGAGCAGATCCGCAGCATTTTGACCGGAGGCAATGAGCCTGCGGCAAGAGGCAACACCAACGCTTGGTGCGAAGGACAGGCGATGAATGCTTTCGCGCTCATCAAGCACACCCCCGCAGTGTGGAGCCAGCTGACAGATTTAGAAAAAGAAAAGATTGACTTCCTCGTAAAGTGCCACGCTATTTCGGGCAACTTCACAGCGAACTATTACAATCAGCCCAACAAGTCTTTGCCGCAGGATATGGACTATGGCAAAAACTGGAACCCCAACTTTATTGAGGGCGACGTTGCCTCTGTTACTGCCGCTTTCATGTACTTTGGCAGCGCAAAGGCGGTCAACGACATTTTCGCGGCATTTGATTACGATACTTATATGAGCCTCTGCGATAAGTACGGATTCACCAATATCAAGGATACCTTTACCCGCGCCGGCAAGCAGCTGATGATGTACGGCGGCAAGGATAAAGGCGGCGGAACCATCAACAGCTTGGGCGTTCGCAAGCCCTTTACCTATCAGGATCAGCTCACCAAAAAAGAGCTTGCATTTGATCCCTTTACCATTCACGAAGCTTTGTCGAGAAAAATGTATTACCACAAAGCCGGCGACCGCAACAGCTACGGTTATATCGGAAGCGACGGTAACATCTACGACACCAGGACCAATGAAAAGCGCGGCTACATCATGGATGGCACCGTTTCTCCGTGGGCAAATCAGCACGGTATTTGCTACGAATTCCTCGCAAGTGACGGCGGCAAGCCCGAACAGAGCGGCGACAACGGCATCCGTACCAGCTTAAAGTATGTATTCGACGGTGTCAGAAACAGCATCACCACCAGAGCGACCATCGAAGCACTCGGCTATTGGAAGGAAGGCGCTGCGGCGGATTCCTGGAAGGCAAGAATGAACGTCGGCGTAAACGACTTCATTTACAAATGTGAGCACGGCTATTCCGGCTTTATGAAGGGTGTAGCGCAGGTTATGCCTGACGGCGATACCGAGCTTATCACCTACGGTTACCCCTATGTTGTTGAGGTTTGGAAGAGCTACCTCAGCGAGGATGCAAAGATCGTCGAGATCGACAAGATCCCCGTTGACAACTCCACAAAGATCGCGATCAACGATCAGTACATTCGCTTTGAGGATCAGAAGCCGATCAACGAAGATGGAACCGTTCTTGTACCGCTTCAGATCGTCTTTGAAACCATGGGCGCAACCATCAAGCAGGATAACGCCGCAAAGACCGTTACCGCCACAAGAGGCGAAACCACTTTGAAATTCGAGATCGGCAAGGATACCATGCAGAAGGGCACAGAGCAAATCAAGCTCGACGTTCCCGTTAAGCTTGTCGATAACACCGTTTATGTTTCCATCCAGGCACTCGAGAAGGGCTTTGCTGCAA
>JAZTWJ010000078.1:0-29557 GCA_045635785.1 Candidatus Flemingiibacterium sp. | reverse complement strand
TCCGGATCGTGCCAGTTTGCGCAGTTCGAGTGCAGCAGATGGCAGAAATACTCCAGTTTGTTTGCGTCTTTTCTCAGAATACATTCATCGTATTTTTTCTGTTCAAGCAACCTCTTCTCAAGTACCTCTCCGCGATAGGTTTTGTAGTCCTGTGCACACATCTTTGACCAGTATTTCCAATCTTCGTCATTTCCAATGGTACACATAAGCTCAACTGCAGATTCACGGTAAGTCTGCACGGTACAATCTGACATGATCTTTTCACAGAGTGAGCGGAGAAGATGTATGTTTTCCTGACGTACCTCATTATCTGACCAGTAGATTATCCAGCACATTTCATGAGCAATATCATAATTTCTCGGATACTTTGCGATGTATTCCTTACCAAGACGAATGCGCGATTCCATGTCATCGTTTGGGAGTTCTTCGCGAATCAGTCGGAAGAATTTTTCCACATCTTCTTTCTGCGCGGCATCATTGTACTCAAGGAGTGTATCGATTGTCGTTTCAAATAAACTGGCTAAAACCGGAAGTTGCGAAATATCGGGCGCAGTCCTATCACATTCCCATTGCGATACTGCATTGGCTGTAATACCGAGATACGCCGCAAGCTGTTCCTGCGTCATATCACGCTCACGGCGAAGTTTTTTGATTGTTGATCCGATAGACATAGTATCTACCTCCAAATAATATTCAAAAGCGCTTTTGTGATTATATTATAACATATTTTTCGGAAGATTTCAACACAGCAGATTCATATATCGACTGAAGCAGCGCTTTACTTTGGGTAGCAATATTATTATTCTCAAGTTAAAATCCTATCGGCATCAGTATTACACCCACGTTCTGATCAACGATCCGACCAAAGGATATGGCATCTTCATCGAGAATATGCTTGCCGCGGCAGGATGAGACAGGCGAGGGAAATCCTCGCCTGTCTGTTTTGAGCGCACAGAAAAACATGTAAATTTTCCGTAAAAGCAATTACATTATCAAACAAAATATGCTATAATAATTTTAGTTGAATTTCGGAGATCGCAAAGGAGATCTGCAATGAACAAGGCGATAGAAAAAATGCAAAACTTTTATAATCAAGTTCCGGGTGCCGAATTGGTACAGGAGGAATTCGGTTATTTTTGCTTAGACAGATGGAAAAAAGAAGGACATATCTCCGACGATACGGATTTGAATGAGCTGTTTGGATATGACGTGGGCGGGCGGCTGTCGATATGGAAGCTCGGATGGTGCGAGGCGGCTTTCTGCCCGCCGTTTGAAACAAAGGTGTTAGAGGATCTGGGCGATCAGGAGCTGGTGCAGGATTTCGCAGGGCGCACGCTATTATGCTTCAAGGGACGCAGAAGGGGCTTTATGCCTACATACGTTTCGCACGCTGTCACGGATATGGATTCGTGGGAAAGGGTGAAGTTCCGACTCGATGCCGCCACCGCCGAACGCTATGCGGATCTTGAGCAGAGAATGAGCGTGGCAAAAGAAAAGCAAGCGGAGGGCGTACATATCGTCCAGCATTTGGCGGGCGGATGTATGTATCTGCGCTCCCTCATGGGATGCGAGGAGATGTGCTTTAAGCTTTACGATGAGCCAGAGCTGATCCATGCATGCATGAAAACATGGTTTGAGCTTGCGGACGGCGTCATTGCAAAGCATCAGCAGCATGTTACGATCAACGAGCTGTTTTTGGCAGAGGATATTTGCTATAACGGCGGTCCGTTGTTCTCTCCCGATATGATCAGGGAATATTTCTTCCCCTATTATCAGCAGCTGATTGCCAATATCAAAGCGCGTCAGAACGGAAGATCCTTTGTCATTCAAGTGGACACGGACGGCGATTGCCGCCCTGTTATTCCGCTGTATATGTCCATCGGATGCACCTATTTTTCGCCTTTTGAAGTGGCTGCCGGATGCGATGTGGTGGAGCTCAGAAAGAAATACCCGAATCTTTTGATGCGAGGCGGCTTCGACAAGCGCATCCTTGCCGCGGGAAAGGATGCCATCTCAAGAGAGGTTGAGCGCATCATGCCGTTTATGAAAGCGCAGGGCGGCTATATTCCCACCTGCGATCATGGCGTGCCCGAGGAAGTCTCCTTTGAAAATTACATGCATTACCGCGAGCTGATGAAGCAGTTTTAACCGATTGATACAAATGCAAAGCGGCACCCGAAGCGGAGAGATCTTCGCCTTTGGGTGCCGCTTGTTTTTATGTTGGAGCTGCTGTTACGGATTGAGAGGGAATTCGGGTGCAAAGATGGGCCATGCCTGATCGGCATAGAATCTGTGTCCCTCCTCGCCGATGACGAGATGGCATTTATCCGGCGCGCCCGCCTTTTCGTAGATGCGCTTGACGGTTTCAAAACCGCTCTTTACACCGCTGATATTGGTGATGGAGTCGGTCTTTCCCGCGACAATAACGAGCGGTCTGGGTGCGATCAGGATCGCCATATCCGGCATATCCATATATTTCAGGATGCCGGGGAGAAAGGCGCAGGCGCAGTGATAATGCGGAAGATGCGCTTCCTTGTAGCTGCAGAAGGAGCAAGAAGGCATGGACGCGGAAATCCTCGGTTCAACCGCCGCGCCATAGAAGCTTGCCATGCCGCCGCCGGAATTGCCCATAATGCCGATATGGTTCAAATCAAGCAGATCGAACGCACGGAGCGCGTCGATCAGACGGGAAATATCATAGCAACGCTGACCGAGCATCGTGCGGCCGATCAAAAGTGCCTGCATTGCTTGAAATTCGCACTTGCCGTGTTCGGGATGATCCTTCGGGCTGAGCCGTCCGAAGCCTCGCTGTTCCATGACAACGGCGGCATATCCGCGCGTGACTGCCTGGATGGCAAAATCGCGGTCGCCTTTTGATGGCTTAGGGTTGCCTTCGGAATCTCTGCTGAGGGATACGAACATTCCCGGCGCGTGTCCTTGCAGACAGATGATAACGGGAAGCGGCTTTTTGGTGCCCTTGGGCAAAAGCAGATGCCCGGGAATGAAAAAGTTCGGCTCCGACTCAAACTCAAAGCAATATTCGTCAAATCTCGGGTCGTCTGTGCGTGAGCTTGTTACAATTGCTATCGGATCTGTCAGCTTTTCTGGAATTGCCAGAACCTCAAGCAGCTTGTTGCGGATCGCGGCTTTTTGTGTTTCAAAATCCAACTCGGGACGGAATGCCATGGACGGCGTCATTGCCGTACCAAGTTGTAAATGCAGGTCATATGCGGTATTTTGACTCATCGTAATCACCATACCTTCCGCTAAAAGAAGGCTTCCTTTCTATCATAATATTTTACCATGAATTTATGAATAATATATACATATATTGTGAATTCGCTGTTTGCATTTGTATAAAATGATTTTCTGCCGAGTGCAAGGGACGTAACGGTTCGGCAAAACAAGCGGGTTTTTGACATATTCCACGAAGGAGTGTTCATTTTTTTGTTTAATTTGCGTATTTTCAGATATGGACAAATTTCGTCTGAAGGTGTATAATATTGTCAGGTTGATAAACATCGCCATCACCATGCAGGATGGCGATGAATTTTTGCTTTCAAAAAGGAGCATCTTATGTTCAAAAGCTACGTTTCCATGCTGAAACGCGAATTTGCAGGCTACAATGCGGGCAAGTTCATCAAGGATCTGCTGGCAGGCTTGACGGTTGCCGCCGTCGCATTGCCGCTTGCGTTGGCATTTGGCGTTTCCAGCGGCGCGGATGCCGCCGCGGGCCTGATCACCGCCATCATCGCGGGAATTGTCATCAGTACATTTTCGGGCGCATCGTTCCAAATCTCCGGCCCAACGGGAGCCATGTCCGCCATTCTCATCGGCATTGTGGCAACGCACGGGCTGAATGCCGTTTTTTTCGTCAGCTTCATCGCCGGCGTGATTCTGCTGATATGCGGTATCTTCAGACTCGGTAAGCTGGTTACTCTCATCCCCAGACCGGTCATCACGGGCTTTACCTCGGGCATCGCCGTCATCATCGCTCTGGGACAGATCGACAACTTCTTTGGCACCGTTTCCGAGGGAACCTCCGCCGTGGCGAAGCTCGGCTCCTATTTTACCCTCGGCTTCAAGCCCCATCTGACCACGCTTCTGCTTGGCGGAATTGTGGTCGCCGTCATGCTGCTTTGGCCGAAAAAATGGAATGCAAAGGTGCCTTCCTCGCTGGTAGGCATCATCGTTTCCACCGTGGTTTATGCGATCTTTCGCTTTGAAGGCGTAGCGGTTGTTGGAGAGATCCCGCGCACGCTGTTCCCCGAAACGCGATTCTCCTTTGCGGCAATTGATTTTTCCGCTATTGGCAGTTTGTTGCCCTCCTCCATCACGGTGGCGGCGCTGGGCATGATCGAAAGTCTCCTTTGCGGCGCTTCCGCATCCCGTATGAAAAACGATCCTTTTCATGCGGACATCGAACTGATTGCACAGGGCGCTGGCAATATTCTCATCCCCTTCTTCGGCGGTGTGCCTGCAACCGCAGCCATCGCCCGTACCAGCGTGGCCATCAAATCGGGCGCACAGACGAGATTGACGGGCATTTTCCATGCGGTGTGGCTGCTTGTTGTTATGTTCCTGCTCGGCGGCGTGATGAAACTTATTCCGCTGTCTGCACTCGGCGGCGTGCTGATCGTCACCGCGTGGCGCATGAACGAATGGGATGCCATTAAGTACATGTTCGGCAAGAAATTCATCGGCGCGATCATCCAATTTTTCGTTACGATGATCGCCACGGTCATCTTTGATCTGACTGTTGCCATTATCATTGGAATCGTTGTATCGCTGATTATTTTTGCAAAAAATGCGGCGCGCGTTCGCGTGGAGGTTTCCGCGCTGGATGAATCGAAGCTTCCGACGCGCGGCGATCATGAGAGTGTGGTCGTGAACATCACGGGGACGATTTTCTTCGCCAACGCGAATGCCCTGACGACTGTAACACTGCCTGCATGCGGCGAGGTGATTTTCTCTCTGCACGGTGTAAACAGCATGGATATTACCGGCATCGAAACCTTCAAGGAGCTTTGCGAGGAGCTGCATGGGCAGGGCAAGCACATTCTCGTGTGCGGCCTGAACGAGGATTTGAAGACGGTCTTTGCCCAAAGCGGACTACGCGAGATGCTGGGTGAGGATGCCATCTTTGCCGATGTCGCGCATGCGCTCGGCGCGGTGGAAGTCTGATTTTTTCATTCAAATAGAAGCAAATAGAAAACCGTCACTTTTCATTGAAGTGACGGTTTTTGATCTGAAAGCAGCAGGCTGTTCATTGTTCTTTCGAAAAGTTTTCGCTCAGATAGTTTTTGATGGCTTCAAAGGATCGGTCGCTGAGATTATGTTCGATCCTGCAAGCGTCCTGCGATGCGGTCAGCTCGTCCACACCGAGCGCGACCAGCATGTTTGTGAGAATGGTGTGGCGTTCATAAATTTTCTCGGCAAGCTCTATTCCGATATCGGTGAGCTGCAGTGTTCCGTCTGCCGCCACGGTCAAATAACCGCCGTTTTTGAGAAGCCCCACCGCGCGGCTGACACTCGGCTTGGAATAACCCATGTATTCGCCCACATCAATGGAACGGACATGCGCGTTGGATTTGCTTAAAACATAGATCGTCTCCAAATACATTTCGCCGGATTCCTGTATTTGCATCCCGATACCTCCTCTTGCTGAAACTCTACCATATAATGATAGCATATAAATGTGAATTTTTCAACCGTTGTGGGGCAATTTATAAAAAGTCTGTGCGAAAAATAAGGCGCAAAATTTTTGTAAAAAACCTCTTGACAAATGATTTGGAGTATGATATAATATGATACGTTGAAAAGATGCTGGTGTGGCTCAATGGCAGAGCAGCTGATTTGTAATCTCCAGGTTGATGGTTCGACTCCGTTCACCAGCTCCATATTATGGGAGCGTTCCCGAGCGGCCAAAGGGGGCAGACTGTAAATCTGTTGTCAGTGACTTCGGTGGTCCGAATCCACCCGCTCCCACCAACAAAAACCGTCCACAGGACGGTTTTTTTGTTGGTGCAAGTCAGATGTTTGAATGCAGACCGCTTGCGGTCTGCTGGGGTCCACGAATCCATCCGCACTCACTTTTTGGCGGTTTTCATTACAAAAGTACGGGCACAAAGGAAAATCTCCTTTGTGCCCGTTTTGTCATTTAGTTGATCTTGGTGGTCCAACCCATGGTGTCGGGCTGCTTGCCCCACTGAATGCCGGTGAGATTGTCATAAAGCTTTTGTGCAATAGAGCCGATCTTGCCCTCGTTTACAATGTAGATCTCGCCGTTGTCGTTCAGCTCGCCGATGGGGGAGATGACCGCAGCGGTGCCGGTACCGAATGCTTCATCTAACTTGCCCGCCTTCTGCGCTTCGAGAACCTCGGAGATCGCAAGACGGCGCTCGGTGACCTTGTAGCCCCAGCTGCGAAGCAGCTCAAGGCAGGACATACGGGTAACACCGGGCAGAATGGAGCCGGTTTCGGTGGTGGGCGTGATGACCTCGCCGTCGATGACGAAGAATACGTTCATTGCACCAACCTCGTCGATGTACTTGTGCTCGATGCCGTCCAGCCACAGAACCTGTGCATAGCCAAGCTGCTCAGCCTTCTTCTGACCGATGAGCGATGCCGCATAGTTGCCGCCGCACTTGGTATAACCGGTGCCGCCCTTAACAGCGCGCACGTATTCGGTCTCAACATAGATCTTGACAGGGTTGATTCCTGCCGCATAATAGGAGCCGACGGGGGAGAGAATGATTGCAAAGATGTAATTCTTCGCAACGTGTACGCCCAGATGTGCATCCGTAGCGAAGATGAAGGGGCGGATATACAGGGAGGTGCCGTCCTTTACGGGAACCCAATCCTGATCCACGTTGATGAGCGTCTTGAGGGCGGCGATGCAATCCTCCACATTCACCTGCGGAATGCACATACGCTCGTTGGTGCGGTTCATGCGCTCAAAGTTCTTGTCGGGGCGGAAGAGCTGAATGCTTCCATCGGGCGTGCGATACGCCTTCAAACCCTCGAAAATCTCCTGTGCATAATGGAATACCATTGCCGCGGGATCGAGCTGGAAGTTCTGATAGGGCACGATGCGTGCATCATACCAGCCCTTGCCTTCGGTGTAGTTCATCATGAACATGTGATCCGAGAAGAAGTTGCCGAAGCCGAGATTGTCCCAATCGGGCTTTGCCTTGGGAGAGGTGGTTCTTTCAATACGAATATCAAACATTTTAGTTTCCTCCGAAATTGTGATATTTTTCGATAGTATTATTATACAACAGATTTGTGGCGATTTCAATACATTCGGCAAAAAAAATCAGATTTTTTCCCACCGCCGTATAAATGATGCCGCAATAGTAAAAAATAGGAGCGTCATCTTTCATTTCAAGGCGGAACGGGATCGCATTTTGATTCGGTTTTGCTAAAGAAAATCCAGCCCTCAAAGGGCAGAAAGGCAGCTTTCGCTGTGGCGAAAGCAACGGTATATCCATGAATCAAAAATTGTATTCCACTCGCTTGGGGCGAGGAATGGCAACGGCTCTTGCGCTTGTACTGCTATTTGGTGCGGCTCCGATGAAGGCGGCGCCCCTTTCGCCTGCATTTTCGCGGATCGCAATGGAATATCCCATGGCAAAATCGGGCATCAAAGGAACCGATCTGTGCTTCTCGAGCGAAGATTTCACAGCTTCGCTTGGCATGGAAACGGTAGACAAGATCGTCATCACCGAGCTTCCCGCGCTGTCCGTCGGACATTTGCTGCTTGACAATCGCTATGTGGAGGAGGGGCAGGTGATTTCGGGGAATAAGTTGAATCGGCTGAAATTCGTTCCTTACGGAACGAATGAGACACAAGCGGTATTCCGCTTTTGCGTGGGAGAGGATCCCTTCGGTGCCGCCTACCGCTGTGATCTCTATACGCTCGATACGGTGAATACCGCGCCGACCGTCTCCGCATCGGACAGCATTTTTGTCAACAGTGCGGGAGAAGCCGCCGCTTATTCGGGGATCGTTCACCATGGGATCATCCCTGCAAGCGACGCGGAGGGCGACGCTCTGCGCTTTGAAATTCTGCGGAATCCCGCCCACGGAACCTTGCAGTTGGTCGACAGCGTTCGAGGCTATTATGAATACACCGCCGATGCGGACTATACGGGGCCGGACAGCTTTACGGTGCGTGTCACCGACCGCTACGGCAATCGTTCAGCCGAAACCAAGTTAAGCCTTCGGGTGAAGGCGCCGGAGGACGGCGAGGTCTTTGCGGATATGGAGGGCCATCCGGCGAGCGCCGCGGTGATTTCCTGTGTTCGAAGCGGCGTTCTCGATGCGCCGGAGGCTGACGAGTGCTTCTATCCCGATGAGGCGGTCAGCCGTGCGGAGTTTCTCGACCTCGCCATGCGTGCGGCGGGGTATGACGGCTTTTATGCCGCCCGCACCCATTTTGCCGATGATGCCGAAATTCCATCGGAGCTGCGCGGATGCATTCTTGCGGCGGAGGCGCTCGGGATCGTGAACGGCATTGATGCGGAGGGGACGAAAATGTTCTATCCCAATCACAAGATCACCCGCTCCGAAGCGGCGGTGATCGTATCCCGTCTGACGGGCATTGCCGAAGGCGCGGTGGAGGTGTTCGCAGACGATGCGGTGCCGACATGGGCAAGCGGCGCCATGGCGGGACTTGCCAAGGCGGGAGTCTTGCGCTATACAAACGGCACGCTTGGCGCATACGAGCCGCTTACGCGCGCCGATGCGGCGACGCTGGCGGCGGCGATCATGGGCATGAGAAAATAATATCAGGAAACAGGCAGAAGACTTCCTTCTGCCTGAATTTTTGTCTGCTTCTCTTGACAAACGACGGGAAATGTGGTATGCTTTTCTTCATGGTAATCTCTGAATTTTGTAAAAATTTCGCATGAAAACCGAAGGTCAGAGATTGCTTTTTGCAGGGAAAGGACACAAAATACCAAAAAATGAAAAAATCACATCTGGGAGCCGTTTATATTATCCTCGCCGCGCTGATGTGGGGCGCGTTTCCCATGTTCAACCGCATCCTTTACGCAAGCGGTATCACCGTCATGCAGGCTGTCTCCGCCCGTGCCTGTATTGCCGCGCTGATCTATGCGATCTGGGGTATGCTTGCAGGTACCTTCAAGGGGCTGAAATGGCGGGATCTCGCCTTTCTTGCCGTATACGGATGGATCTCGGTGCTGGGAACCTATGTCTTTTATTCACTCGCCATACGCGAGCTGTCGGGGGCAATGGCTTCCATACTGCTTTACACCGCGCCCGCCTTTGTCATTCTGTTTAACCGCATTTTTTACAAGGATCCCATTACGCCCCTCAAGTTGGCCGCACTTATTGTATCCTTTGGCGGATGCTGTCTTGTGGTGCGGGTATATGATCCCGCGTCGCTTACATTGAATATGGTCGGTATTGCCTTCGGACTTGCTTCCGGTATTGCATATTCGCTGTTGACGGTCATCGGGCGTAAAGCGTATGCGCGCGGTTATACCGTAATGCATAACACCTTCGTTCCTGCCATTGCCGTGGGCATTGCCATGTGCCTCATTTCGCCGCCGTGGAGCATTCCCATGCCAAACGGAACGGTGCTGCTTTGCTTCCTCTGCGTGGGCATCGTCGGAAGTGTGCTGCCCTATTTCTTGTATTTGAAGGGCTTATCCACAGGCATTGACGGCGCCGCCGCCATTTTGCTTGCTAATTTAGAGCCCGTCACGGCAACGGTGCTCGGCTATTTTGTGTTCGCCGATCTGCTGGAGCTGCCGCAGATCTTCGGCATGGGTGTGGTGCTGATCGGCTCGGTTTTGCCCTCGCTCGGGAAAAAGAAATAGCGATTTGTTAGAAAAATTTCCGTTTTCAGATGAAAATTTACAAATACTCATAGCAATTTGCGAAATAATATAGTATACTAATAATGAAGTATTATGGCGTACCGATTTTTGGCGATCATGACACTTTCATATTACAAATTTACGGAGATGGAACATCATGGGATTGATAGATAAAATTTTCGGAACCTACAGCGAGCGTCAGATCAAAAAGCTGATTCCGATTGTCGATAAAATCGAGGCGCTTGCTCCTGCTTACAAGGCAATGAGCGACGATGAACTGCGCGAAATGACCGATAAGCTGAAGGCACGTCTTGCGGGCGTGGAGGGCTTGGACGACATTCTGCCCGATGCCTTCGCCACCGTGCGCGAGGCGGCGGACCGCGTGCTTGGCAAGCGCCCGTTCCGCGTACAGCTGCTTGGCGGTATCATTCTGCATCAGGGACGCATTGCGGAGATGAAGACCGGTGAAGGTAAAACGCTGGTGGCAACCCTTCCCGCATACCTCAATGCGCTGACGGGCAACGGTGTGCATATTGTCACGGTCAACGAATATCTGGCAAAAACCGGCTCCGAGGAAATGAGCAAGGTGTTCGGCTATCTCGGTCTGACCACCGGTCTGATCGTTCACGACCAGTCCCGCGAGGCAAAACAGCGCGCTTATAATGCCGACATCACCTACGGTACCAACAACGAATTCGGCTTCGACTTCCTGCGCGATAATATGGCGACCTACAAGGAGCATGTGACGCAGCAGCGCGGCCATGCCTTTGCTATTGTGGACGAAGTAGACTCCATCCTCATCGACGAAGCCCGCACACCGCTGATCATTTCCGGTGCGGGACAGAAATCCACCGATCTGTATGACCATGCCGATCGCTTTGTGCGTGGGCTGACCAAATATGTCATCAAGGAACTGAACGACAAGGAACTGAACGAGGAGATCGAGGCGGATTACATCGTTGACGAAAAGGCGAAAAATGTCACGCTGACAAAGCAAGGCATCATCAAAGCCGAGCAGTATTTCGGCGTAGAAAATCTGTCCGATTCCGCCAATTCCACCCTCTCCCATCACATCAATCAGGCAATCAAGGCGCATGGCTCCATGCAGCGCGATGTCAACTACATTGTCAAGGACGGAGAGGTTCTGATCGTCGATGAATTTACGGGGCGCGTGATGCCCGGTCGCCGCTATTCCGACGGCTTGCATCAGGCAATCGAGGCAAAGGAACGTGTCAACATCCAAAAGGAATCCAAGACACTTGCCACCGTCACCTTCCAGAACTATTTCCGTCATTATAAAAAGCTGTCGGGCATGACGGGTACCGCTTTGACGGAGGAAAACGAATTCCGCGAGATCTACAATCTTGACGTGGTGGAAGTCCCCACCAATATGCCCATGATCCGTAAGGATCACAGCGACGTGGTGTACAAAACCGTTGCCGGCAAATATCGCGCCATTGTTGCACAGATCAAGGAATGTCACGATAAGGGACAGCCGGTTCTGGTGGGAACCGTTTCGATCGAAAAATCCGAGGAGCTTTCCAAGCTGCTCAAAAAAGCAAACATCCCCCACACCGTGCTGAATGCGAAATATCACGAAAAGGAAGCGGAGATCGTTGCCGAAGCAGGTAAATTCGGTGCGGTCACCATCTCCACCAACATGGCAGGACGCGGTACGGACATTATGCTTGGCGGCAACCCCGACTTCCTTGCAAAAAAGGATCTGCGCAAGATGGGTTACGACGAATCGGTCATCATTCTTGCCGCAGGTATGTCGAACAAGGTCACCGATGAAGTGCTGGAAGCGCGTGAAAAATATCGCGCGGCTGTGGCAAAGCACCGCGAGGAGATCGCGCCCGAGGCGGACAAGGTTCGTGCGGCAGGCGGTCTGTTTATCGTGGGCACCGAACGGCATGAATCCCGCCGTATCGACAATCAGCTTCGCGGACGTTCCGGACGTCAGGGCGACCCGGGTGAATCCCGCTTCTTCCTGTCTCTCGAAGACGATCTGATGCGTCTGTTTGGCTCCGAGCGTGTGATGGGAGCCGTTGAAAGACTTGGCCTTGAAGAAGATCAGCCCATCGACGCGGCGATCCTTTCCGGCGCCATCGAAGGCGCGCAGAAGCATTTGGAAGAAGCGAACTTCCAACGCCGTAAGCATGTGCTGAACTATGACGACGTGCTCAATCAGCAGCGTAAGATTATCTACAAACAGCGTAATGACGTGCTGGACGGCCTGGACATCAAGGATACCGTCAAGGGTATGATCGACGAAACCATTGATGAGACCATTGATAATTTCTGCAACTCCGATGTTGCGGATGAATGGAACTTCGACGGTCTGCGCAACTATTTCTTCGGTCTGCTCTGCAAGCCCGACGACTTCCAATACACCACCGATGATCTGAATAAGATCACAAAAGAGGACATCAAGGGGCTTCTGCATACCCGCGCGGATGCGCTTTATGCCACAAAGGAAGAAGCCTTCGGCGAGCAGATGCGCGAAATTGAGCGCACCATTCTGCTTCGCGCCGTGGATACCAACTGGATGAATCACATTGATGCCATGGACGAGCTTCGCAGCTCCATTGCGCTTCAGGCGTATGCACAGCGTAATCCCATCAACGAATACCGTCTGACCGGTGCGGACATGTTTGACGATATGATCGCAAAAATCCGCGAGGATACCATGCGTCTGATGCTTTCCGTCGTGCCGCGTCCCAATGAGGAGATCAAACGTGAGGCGGTGGCAAAGCCCCTTTCCGAAGGATTTGGCGGCAAAAACAGCCGCAGTGGCGCAAGCTCCGGTATCGTCAGCGGTACCGCAGTTTCAAACGGTCCCAAGGTCGGCAGAAACGATCCCTGCCCCTGCGGAAGCGGCAAGAAATATAAGAAGTGCTGCGGACGCGGCGAGGACGGTTCCGCGCAGTAATCAATCAGCATATCCGTGCCGCTGATGCGGCACGGATCGGATAAAAATAAGCGTGAAGGATCTGTTTTCACGCGGAGCCTTCGCCATGGCGAAGGCGTGGAGAGAGCTATGGGTTTCGGACTCCTGTTCCTAGGTTATTTTTTCCTTCTCAGCCTGCCGCTTGGCAATCTTGATCTGCTTCCGGATATCATCGGCTGGGGAATGATGTTTTTCGCCCTGAAAAAATTGGGCGGCTATTGCCCGGACAATCGCCATTTCGCTATGGCGAAATGGGCGGTGCTTCCTGCGGCGGCAGTATCTTTGGTGCATTTTGTCGTATTCGGCTTTTTCATAAACGAAGGCGCCGTTTCGGCGTCAATGGAAACGCCGGCGCTGGTGCTTCAGCTGGGGTATGGCGTGCTTGTCAGCGTGTTCAATGTGCTGCTACTGCTCGGCATTCATAAACTGTCAGGTGAGGTGGAGCTTCCGAAGCTTTCGGCAAGGGCAAGACATCTGCTGGCGCTGACCGCGGTGTATTATATCGCGCAGATCTTCTATTATTCGGGTGCGCTGGAGGCAATGATCGGTGCCATGGAACGCGCGCAGTTGATCCTCAACTATGTCAGCTTTGCCATCTATCTTCTAAACTATCTGCTGATATTTCTCATGCTGGCGCTGCTGTTTTCCTGCTATATGCATATTTGCTTGGAAGGCGATGAGGACATGCCCTACAGAGAGGGGCTTCTTGACAGACTTTTTAACAAAATACGCAGAAAATAATAATTTGTGTAAGAAAAGGGAAGCTACATATGAAAGATAAAAAGAATGCTGTGGCCAATCCGTCCAAACGCATGGATCTTGGCTATATCCTTGCCGCTGTCATCTTTCTGTTCAACCCGACCATCAATATTGTGGATATTCTGCCTGACATTTTTGGCATTCTGTTTCTTTTGAAGGGACTGCAAAAATGGGCGGATCTTTGTCCCAATATTGCGGATGCGATGGCAGGGTTTTCACGATATCGCTGGTTCATGCTGCTCAAGCTGTTTTGTGTCGTTCTTGTGCCGCTGTCGGTGGAGGATACGGACGTGCTGCTGCTGACCTTTGCCTTTGCTGTTGTGGAGCTGATCTATGTGCTTCCCAATGTCAGACGCATCTTTGACGGTCTTGAATACTTCGGCACCCGCTTCAACGGCAGATCGGTGCTGCACAATATGAAAAATGTGCGCACGCTGACAACGGTTTTGATCGTGGGACGGGCGATGCTGACGCTTCTGCCCGAGCTTTGCTCGCTGTCAAGCTTTGACAATCTCGGATATGTTACGAGCGGCGTTCAAATTGACTATGCCGACTACAAAAATCTGTTTGTGGGATTCAATCTGATCCTTTCAACGCTGATGGGCGTTCTTTGGCTGGTGAATGTCATTCCATACGTCAAAAGAATCAGCGCGGAAACCGATTTTTTAGAGCGCGTTCTGCATGATTATGATCTCGAGATCACGAACAATGTGGGACTTGCCGTGCGCCGCACTATGCGCTCTGCCATCACACTGATCGTTGCGGGGTTTGCCTTCTTCCCCAATTTTTGGATCGACGGCTTCAATGTGATCCCCACGTTCATCGGCGCGATCATTTTGATCTTTGCCGCGCGGAGAATATTGCAGTTGACCGGCGGCTCCCGCCGTGTGGTCATTGCACAGACGATCTTTGCGGTCGTTTCCGTGCTGTCCTATGCGGCATCGCTGCTTTTCGCCGAATTTTACGGTTTAGAGAGCATCACACGAGATTTTACCGCTTACGATATTTACAATCTCACTCGCATTCTCGGGATTGTGGAATATGCGGCGATGGCGGTGAGCGTCTATACAATTTTCGGTGAGCTGCGTGCGCTGATCGGCAAGCATCTCAGTCCCGATCCCGATGTGAGCGACCGCAGATTGACGGATGTTTACATCAGCCACCGGCGTGAGACAGAAAAAACCATGCTGGCAGGCTTTATCGGTTTCATAATCGTGCTGGCGGCAAATTCAATTTTCATGTTTATGCGCGCCGAAATTGATGCGGGATACTGGCTTGTCCCCTTCATCGCCACAGGCATATGGTTTATTTACATGATCAGCTCGCTCAATCAGCTGTATGATCAAATTGAATACAAATATATTTAATATCTAAATATAAATTTTTATTACATGGAGGTACACATGGATATTATCAAGGAACTTGAAAACCCCTCAGCCGAATACCGCGGTCATCCCTTCTGGTCGTGGAATGACAAGCTGGATCCCGAAGAACTTCGCTGGCAGATCCGCGAGATGAAGCGCGTCGGCTTAGGCGGCTATTTTATGCACGCAAGAGGCGGTCTGATGACCGAATATCTGTCTGATGATTGGTTCGAGTGCATCAATGCTTGCGTGGATGAAGGCAAAAAAACCGGCATGGAATCTTGGAGCTATGACGAAAACGGCTGGCCGTCCGGATTTGGCGGCGGAATTGTTTCCGGCATGGGTGACCGTTATCATGTCCGCTGGCTTCTTTGCGGTCCGTATGATACCAAAAACAAGCCGGTTGGCAAGATTATCGGTTTCTATGGCGTCAGCGATACCAAGGTTCGCTATCTTGCAAGTAAGATTCGCGAGGCGAAAGCTGCTGCGGCGAAAAATGAGACAGTTTACTATATTTCCCATGACAGTAATATCAACTATGTAGATATTATGAGCCCCATGGTTATCAAGGAATTTATCAAGTGCACCTACGATGAATATGCAAACAGACTGGGCAAGGATTTCGGCGGCGCTGTTATGCACGGCTTCTTTACCGATGAGCCGCAGTTCTCCCGCAATAAGATGCCTTGGTCGTATGTTATGCCGGAGGAATTTTTGAAGACCAACGGCTACGAGTGCCTTGACAAGCTCCCTCTGCTCTTTTTAGAGCGCGAGGGCTATGAAAAATTCCGTTTTGACTATTGGCGTGTCATCAGCCGTCTGTACACCGAATCCTTCGGCAAGCAGATCTATGATTGGTGCGAGGAGCATAACTGCAAATTGACCGGTCACGCCATGTCGGAAAACAATCTTTTCTCGCAGATGTCCTGCAGCGGCGGTGTTATGCCTCTGTATGAGTATATGCACAATCCCGGCATGGACTGGCTGGGCAGAACCATTGCCAGCCCCCTGATCCCCAAGCAGGTCGGTTCCGTTGCCAAGCAGCTCGGCAAAAAGCTGGTGCTTTCCGAAACCTACGCATGCTGCGGTTGGGATGTCAGCTTCGAGGAATTGAAATGGATTGGTGAGTGGCAGTATGTCAACGGCATCAACTGGATGTGTCAGCATTTGGAGGGCTACTCCATCCGCGGACTTCGCAAGCGCGACTATCCGCCGTCCATGTTCTATCAGTCTCCTTGGTGGGATGATTACAAGAGCTTCAACGATTACTTTGCCCGTCTCGGCAAGCTGATTGCCGATACCAATGAAGAGGCGGATGTGCTCCTGCTCCATCCCATGCATTCCGCATACATCGCCTATAACGGCAAAAACACCCCCGATCTGAAGAAGTTTGACCGCGAGCTGACAAAGGCTTTGCGTGCGCTTGCAGGTCATCATATCGGCTATCATCTGGGCGATGAAAAGATCATTGCCGGTCACGGCTCTGTGGAAGGCGCAAACTTCCGTGTCGGTCTTTGCACTTACAAGACGGTTATTCTGCCCGCGATGAGAACGCTCGATCAGAAGACCTTCGATCTGCTCCGCGAATTTGCGGCAAACGGCGGTCAGATGCTCTCCTTCGGTGAAAAGCCTTCCATGGTAGACGGCGTATATTCCGAAGAGCTGTGCGCGTTCATGGTTGGCGCAAAGTCCATCAATCTTGAAGACAGCGAGCTTCTCGGCTCTGCGCTCACCGCATACGGTGTCAAGAAGCTGACGGTTTCCGATAGAAACGGCGAGATCACCTGCATCCATCACCGCGTGAACCTGCTTCCTGACGGAAAGAAGGCATATTTCTTCCAGAATCAGGATAAGCATCATGCATACGATGCAAAGATCATTCTTGACAGCGATGCAGATGTGGTCAAGCTGGCGCTGGAGGATATGGGCGTTTCGGCACTTGAGACCTTGAAAATGAACGGAAAGACGGTCATTTTCCTGCGTTTTGCACCCATGCAGTCCCATCTGATCCTCGCAGGCGACGATCTGCCTGCTGTTACCGTTGTGGAAAAGCCCGCATTCAAGCTGCCGCTGGCAAATCAATGGAATATTGAATCCTGCGATGACAATGCGATGACGCTGGATACCTGCCGCTACATTCTCGGCGAGGGCGATACCTTCTCCGATCCGTGCGAGGTTCGCATCGCCATGGAGCAGTTGCTGTCTGCCCGTGCGGATGATAAATTAAAGCTGGCGTTTAACTTCTATGTATCGCCGGATGCAGACCTTGATGCGATGAAGTCCTTGCGCCTCGTTTCCGAATTTACGAGTGCCTTCACCATCACCTTGAACGGACACAAGCTCACCCACGACGGCAAGTCCTGGTGGAAGGATAAATCCTTTAAGGCATTTGACGTTCGTCCCTATGTCAAGAAGGGCGACAACGAGATCATCATCGACGGTACCTTCTATCAGGGTGAAAAGGTTTATTACGTTCTGTTCGGCAAAAACGTTATGGAAACGGAGCGCAACAAGCTGAACTATGAAACCGAAATCGAGTGCCTGTACTTGGTGGGCGATTTTGGCGTATTCACCGATAAGGGTTACACCGAGGGCGAGCGTCGCGCAATGTTCACCGAAGGCGGATTTGAGATTCGGAACCGTCCCATCTCCATCGTTGGCGGTAACATCGTTCCGCAGGGTTACACCTTCTTCTCCGGCAGAATGATGCTGACGCAGAAGGTCAAGATCGAGAAAGCTTATGGCGAGCGCATTGCCATCGAAATTCCCAAGCCCTATGCGCCTCTGGCAAATCTCTATGTCAACGGCAAGTTTGTAAAGGCACTGCTTTGGAGCGATTACAAGGCAGACATCACCGACTTTGTTAAGTCCGGCGAGGAGGCGACCATCGGATTTGAGGTTGTCATCAGCAATCGCAATCTGTTCGGTCCGCACCACCATCCGGAAGGAGAAAGCTACTATACCGCACCTCACAGCTTTGCTCCTCAAGGTATGTTCGATCCCTTTACATGGCGTGAGCGTTACTGCTTCGTCAAGGCGGGACTGGGCGAATAAAGCGAAACATCATTATACAAAAGGAAGCGGCTGCGTTATGCGGCCGCTTCTTTGCGTAAAAAGAGGGAATGCCTGCGCCAAACCGTCGATGATTTGAAGAATGTCGGATTCTCTCGCCATAATCACATAAGCGGCAAGCGAGTGGAGTCAAATTTTCGTGCGGAATGGAAGTTGACAAATGTCAAAAAATATGATATCATATTAGTGTACTAAAACACAGAGTAGATTTCGGTGCGTTAAGTGTCCCATGAACGGGGAGTTGTCTTGGGAACGAAAGGCGGAAGCCTGCGGTATCGAAGTCGCATCCCGCTGTTGCATAACGGAGCTTTTTCTGTCTTTACTCCTGTATGCGGCAATCGGAATGTTGTCGAACAGGAGGTATTTTTATGGAAAAAACAGAACAAACGCTTTATTCCCATCCCCTTTCCCGCGCCTATTGGCGTGAGGCAGCCGCACAGCTTTTCAATGTACGCATTCTCTGCGTTACGGCGATTTTGATCGCGCTGCGAGTCGCCATCAAGGCGGCGCAGATCCCCGTGGGTCCCGAGCTGAACATCACCTTCGGCTTTTTCGTCAATGCGCTGGGTGCGTCTGTTTTCGGACCGGTCGTGGCTGTGATCGCGGCGGCAATCACCGATACCCTCGGTTGCATTATCGCACCGACAGGAACCTACTTTTTCCCCTTCATTTTCGTGGAAATCGGCGGCTCGCTGATCTTCGCGCTCTGGCTCTGGCGCGCAAAGCTGTCCGCCACCCGCGTCATTCTCTCGCGCTTCTTCGTTTCGGCGGTTTGCAACCTTGTGCTCAATCCGCTGATCATGATCTGGTACTACGCTTGGCTTGGCAACGGAAAGAATTATGCGTTCATGACGCTCCCGCGCACGGTTAAAAATCTGGCGCTTTTCCCGTTTGAGGCATTTCTGCTGGTTGTTTTCCTCGGCGCTATGATGCCGATCCTTGCGAAACTGCATCTGATTCCCAAAATGCAGACAAAGCCTATTCTGAACAAAAAGCACATTGCGCTGCTTGCCGTTCTGCTGGTGATCGCCATTGTCATCGTGATCATGTTCTACGGGCTTTGGATGCCCACCCAGCCCACCTCTGCATCGGTGACGCAGAGTGATGTGAAGGTGACCATCAAAGCTCCCAGAGCGCATTATGCGATCGAGGATGTGCCCGCCATGGATTACGCCATGACGGTCACGATCAAAAACGGCAGTAAGTTACTTTGGGAAGCCATCGAGGGCGAGCCGATCTGCGATATTTCTTTGGTATGTCCCGACGGCGCAAATCTACCCATTGCCATCGACGAAAGCACGCCGACTTCCATCGAGGCGGGCGAATCTGTGGTAATTACGGAGAAGTTCTCAGGTGCGCTTATGGAACACGGCCTCGAAAAAGGCGCATATAAGATTGTCGTTCGCACGGCAGGCAGGCTTGACGGAGCGCTTGGATCTATGATCGCGGAACTTCCGATCAAATTAAAATAATCAAAACCCGCCGTGCATCCGCACGGCGGTTCCTCTATTAAGAAAGCGATCGTTCCGCGAGGTGGATCGCCTTCACGACTGCATCTGAACAGAGGTCGATACCCGCCTCACTGAGGTGGATCTTATCTTCACAGATGTACGTGTCAACGTCCTGATTCACAAGTGTGTGCAGGTCGTTGATCTGTATGCCGCGCGCCAAAAGGGAAGGAACGATCGCCTCGTTGTATTCGATGATGCGTTCGTTTCTGTTATACGGATGGGTGCTATCCACAGGTGTGGTGGTGGCGAAGATCACCTTTTTCGACTTGCTTAGGAGAATGTCCGCAATGCGAAGCATAGTTTTAACATAATCTTCCTTTGATGTAAAAGCGCCATCGCCAAACAGATCGCAAATATCCCACAATCCGTTGTTCCAATGCACGATGTCCGTGCCTTCAAGCCGCTCTCTCCAATCGAACATGCCGCGCAAGGTATATTGCGCGAAACGGCAGTTGTCATTCGGTTGCCAAACCTCATACCGATCGCCGAGCAAAGACGGCACCTTTTTGCCGTAGCCGATCAGGCGGATGGAATCACCGAGTAAAACGATTTTTGTCATTGCATTTTCCTCCCGAAACTGAATGTGCTTTCATTATAGCACAACGTCAAGGAAAATGCAAACTTTTTTATGCCGGTTTGTGGGCTTCAAGGCGCAGACGGTCGGCAATCATGGCGATAAATTCGGAGTTGGTGGGCTTGCCGCGCTGACGGCTGATGGTATAGCCGAAATAACGGTTGAGCGTTTCCAGATCGCCTCTGTCCCATGCCACTTCAATGGCATGGCGAATGGCGCGCTCCACGCGGGAAGCGGTGGTTGCATACTGTTTGGCAACCCCCGGATAAAGGGATTTTGTCACATAGTTGATCATATCCGGCTCCGAGATGGTCATGCCGATGGCGCTTCGCAGATAGGTGAAACCCTTGATATGCGCGGGAATACCGAGATTGTGCAAAATATTTGTGATCTGTGTTTCCAGCGGCTCGCTCGATGAAGAACCCGCAAAACCATCGCTTGCAACCGTGTCCTCGGCACTTCTGCGCCCCGAAAGCGTTCCGAACACCGCATCGCAAAAATCCGCCACAGAAAAGGGACGCGGCAACCATTTTGCACCCGAAATGCGGCACATTTGCTGGATCATATCCGAGCAGACCGCATCTCCGATAAAGAGAAAGGCGGGGGCACGATGCCCATTTCCGGCGCTTCGCTTTGCTTCACCAAATGCCAGCTGCATGGCTTCGCCACTGCCGATGGAGGTATCGCATACCACCAGCTCGTAAAGGCGTTCCCCGATCAGCTTGTCCGCGGTGGAAAAATCCCCCGCTTCATCAATGGCGCCCATGCCGATCCTTTCCAGCAGATTTGCCATTTCCATGCGCTTGCTTCTGTCAGCTCCGCAGATAAGGAGCTTGTTCATTGTTTCTGTCATCATGTTTTCTACCTCGTTTCATTTTATGGGCGACATCATTCTGTCGCCTTGGTAATTATTTCCATTGCTTTTCTATTATACCATATTTTTCCATAAAAAGCAAGACGAAATTTCGCTCCAATATACCAAATTTTACCATATAACTTTTGGATAAAATTACCAATTTCATGTCGAAACCCATCGTATGCGCCCAAAAAGAAAAGATCCTCCGCCCGATTGCGACGGGCGGAGGATCTTTTAGTTGCCAACATGGCGGATAACTTTTTTGTAAATACGCACGAGAAACAACGTGGAGAATCCCACCGACGCAAGCTCTGCGATGGGGAAGGATAGCCAAACGAGGTTGATGTTTCCCGTCAGGCTCATGAAATACGCCACGGGAAGCAGAACGCAAAGCTGACGCATGAAGGAAGTGATCATGCTGTATACGCCGTTGCCCAGCGCTTGAAATACCGATCCGACGGTGATGCAGTAGCCTGCAAAAATGAAGGAGAGGCTGATGATCCGCAGCGCAGGTACGCCGATCTCCAGCATATGCGCCGAAGCGTCAAACAGCGAAAACAGCTGTGCGGGGAAGATCTGCATGATGGCGATGCCAACGAACATAATACCCACTGCCAATGCACAGGCAAATTTGATGGTCTTAGTCATGCGGTCGCGCTTGTTTGCGCCGAAGTTGTAGCTGATGATGGGGACAATGCCGTTATTCAGACCGAACACGGGCATGAAAATGAAGCTCTGCAGCTTAAAATACACGCCGAATACCGCCGCGGCGGTGGATGAGAACCCGAGCAGAATATTGTTCATGCCTGTGGTCATGATCGAGCCGATGGACTGCATGGCAATGGAGGGCACGGCAATTTTGTAAATTGCGCCGATGACCGCTTTGTTCGGGCGGTATCGGAAGGGCTGGAGCTTGATCTCGCGGTTGTAGCGGATATTTAAGAACACGCCCAAAATTGCGGAGCAAATTTGACCGATAACCGTTGCAAGCGCTGCGCCCGTAATTCCCATCGCGGGAAATCCGAACAGACCGAAAATCATGATCGGGTCGAGAATGATATTCAAAATTGCACCAACGCTCTGTGTAATCATCGAAAGCGTGGTTTTTCCCGTGGCTTGCATGAGGCGCTCGGCAATGAACTGACCGAACAATCCGAAAGAGAAGCACTGCACGATTTGCAGATAAGCGGTGCCGCCATCGCGGATTTCGGGGATGTCCGTCTGCATGGCAAAGAAGGTTGGAGCAACAAAAAGTCCAAGCAACAGAAAACCGATGGAGTTGCACAGATATAAAAAGATGCCGTTGTTTGCCACGCTGTTGGCATCTTCAAAGCGTTTTTCGCCAAGCCTCTTGGAAAGCAGCGCATTTACGCCCACGCCCGTTCCGCTGCCCACGGCAATCATCAGTGTCTGCATGGGGAAAGCCAGCGATACGGCAGTCAGCGCATTTTCGCTGATTTTTGCGACAAAAATGCTATCTACAATGTTATACATTGCCTGCACCAGCATTGAAATCATCATCGGCAGACTCATGGTCAGAACGAGTTTGCCTACGGGCATGTTGCCCATTTTGTTTTCCTTCGGCATCTCCGCAGAAGCGGTGCTTGCCGGTTTTGTTTTCGTTTGCATTGGTTTTCTTTCCTAACTAATTACTCACAAATACAAAGGCGACGCGAGAAATCGCGCCACCTTGGTATTACGGATGATTAAACGGTGTGGATCTTGTTTTCAGCATCTGCATGATCTGCATCCAGACCAAACTGCTGATTCTTTCTCCACTCAAAGAACTTGGTTGCCACCTGCTCGAACAGCGCATAGGAGAGGACATCCTCGTCCTGAACTGCCCACGGCTTTACCTGCTCGCGCAGATCGTCAAGCTCGGGCTTGAGATCGTCTGCGGGACGGTAGGTGATCGGTGCAACATCGCCGAGGATCTGCTTCTGGAACTCGGGCTTGATCGGCACAGCAGGCTTGCCGTATTCGCCGCGGATCAGACCCTTGAATTCCTTGGTAACTGTCTTATAGCGCTCGCCCATGATGACATTGAATACAGCTTGCGTACCAACGATCTGGCTGGAGGGCGTTACCAGCGGAGGATAGCCCGCGTCCGCACGCACGCGCGGAACCTCTGCGAGAACCTCTGCATACTTGTCGGACTTGCCTGCCTGCTTAAGCTGGGAAACGAGGTTGGACAGCATGCCGCCGGGAACCTGATACAGCAGAGCATTAACGTCCACTTTGAGTACCTTGGGATCCAAAAGACCGCTTTCCATATACTTTTCGCGGATGGGGGTGAAGTACTTATTGATCTCGTCTAATTTTTCGAGGCTGAGACCGGTGTCGTACTCGGTACCCATGAGGGTTGCGACCAGCGGCTCTGTGGGAGGCTGGGAGGTGCCCATTGCCATGGGAGAAATAGCGGTGTCCACAATATCCACGCCCGCTTCGATTGCCTTAATGAGAGTCATGGAAGCAACACCTGCGGTGTAGTGGGTGTGAAGCTGAATCGGAATCTTGACGGTTTCCTTGAGCGCTTTGACTACCTCGTAAGCATCGTAAGCCTTGAGAAGACCTGCCATGTCCTTGATGCAGATGGAATCTGCGCCCATTTCTTCAAGCTGCTTTGCGTATTTTACATAGTATTCGGTGCTGTAAACGGGGCCCGTCGTGTAGGAAATTGCCGCCTGAACGTGGCCGTTTTCCTTCTTGGTAGCGTTAATAGCGGTCTTCAGGTTGCGGGGATCGTTCAGCGCGTCGAAAATACGCAGAATGTCGATGCCGTTGGCGATGGACTTCTGAACGAAATATTCAACCACGTCATCCGCGTAATGGCGATAGCCGAGAATGTTCTGACCGCGGAACAGCATCTGAAGCTTGGTGTTCTTCACCTTGTCGCGGATCTTGCGAAGACGCTCCCACGGATCCTCGTTGAGGAAGCGCATGCAGGAGTCAAAGGTAGCACCGCCCCATGCTTCGAGAGAATGGTAGCCGACGGCATCCATCTTTTCGAGAATGGGAAGCATTTCTTCGGTGGTCATACGTGTCGCGACCAGAGACTGGTGCGAGTCACGCAGGACGGTTTCCGTAATTTTAAGTTTAGCCATATATAAATCCTCCGGTTATATCAAAATTATGTAGGGAACGGGAATCAGCCCGCAAACATCGAGAGGAATACGCCTGCCGCAACAGCGGAGCCGATAACGCCTGCCACATTCGGGCCCATGGCGTGCATAAGCAGGAAGTTGGCGGGGTTTGCCTTTTGACCTTCTGCCTGAGAAACACGTGCCGCCATCGGTACAGCGGATACGCCCGCGGAGCCGATGAGGGGATTGATCTTTCCGCCCGTTGCGATGCACATGATCTTGCCGACGATGAGACCGCCGCAGGTGGAGATGCTGAATGCAACAAGACCGAGGCAGATGATGAACAGCGTCTGGGGCTTTAAGAAGTTCTCCGCATTGGCAGTTGCGCCGACGGATACGCCAAGACAAATGGTGACGATATTCATCAGCTCATTCTGTGCCGTCTTGGACAGACGCTCGGTTACGCCGCAGACATTGAGCAGGTTGCCGAGCATCAGGAATCCGACCAGCGGAGCCGCATCGGGAACGATGATGGTTACGATCAATGTAACGAGAATGGGGAATACGATCAGTTCGGTTTTGGAAACGGGGCGAAGTGCGGTCATGACGATCTCGCGCTCCTTCTTGGTGGTCAGCAGACGCATGAAGGGCGGTTGGATGATCGGGATGAGCGCCATATAGGAATATGCCGCGATGGCGATGGCACCGAGAAGCTCGGGAGCCAGCGTTTTGGTGACGAGGATGGCGGTAGGACCGTCCGCGCCGCCGATGATGCCGATGGCGGATGCCTGCTCGGGCGTAAAGCCGAGCAGAAGCGCGCCGGTGAAAGCGATGAATACGCCAAGCTGTGCGCCTGCACCCATGAGCAAGCTCTTGGGATTTGCGATCAGCGCGGTGAAGTCGGTCATGGCACCGACGCCGAGGAAGATCAGCGACGGATAGATGCCAAGCTTAACACCGAGGTAGAGGAAGTCGATCAGACTGCCCTCATGAAGGATCTTCTCGCCGTCGAGTCCCGCCGGATCGAGGAAGAACTCCATATGAATAAGATTTGCGCCCGGGAGGTTGGCAAGCAACATACCGAATGCGATGGGGAGCAGCAGCAGCGGCTCGAACTTCTTGACGATGGCAAGATAGATCAGCACAAAGACAATTGCCCACATGATGACGGTTTTGATCGCCGCCGAGGGATTGTCAAACAACTGCGCCGCACCGGTGGTAGCTAAAAAGTTTTTGATTGTGTCCAGCATGTCGGTACCTCTTGTTCTGTATGAGGTATCAGTTCATGGTAACGAGAACGTCGCCGGAGTTAACGGATGCGCCCTTCTGTACGTTGACGGAAGCAACGGTGCCGTCCTGAGGTGCGGGAATGTCGTTTTCCATCTTCATTGCTTCAAGAACAACAAGAACGTCGCCCTTCTTCACTGCCTGTCCCACAGCCACGTTCACCTTGAGGATATTACCGGGCATGGGAGCGGATACGGAAACCGCGCCGGCTGCACCTGCGGGAGCAGCTGCCTTAGGAGCAGCGGGTTTTGCGGCAGGAGCGGGAGCTGCAGCCTTGGGAGCAGCTGCGGGCGCTGCTGCGGGAGCAGCCACGGGAGAGGATACGCCTGCACCAAGTTCCTCGACTTCTACTTCATATACATTACCGTTGACGGTTACGTTGAATTTTCTCATAATTGTAATCTCCTTATAAAATTTATTTGGAAGCCGTGCGTCTGAAGGACACGACTCTAAAGGATGTCTGCGGTTGATCCATTACAATGGAAATGGCTGCGGTGATAGCGGCGACAAGTTCTGCCTCGTCTGCTTCGCTGACGCTCATCGGAGTGGCAACAGCTTCCGCGACGGGGGCGGGAGCGGGGGCTTTGACTGCGGGAGCTTCGGTCTTTTTGTTCTTCAGATCGTAAAATACGAAGCGGAAGATGACCAGCGACAGCCACAGAATGCCCAACACCAAAAAGATGATGCCAAGACCGAGCAGGGTGGTCTGAAGACCGTAGAAAAGCTTATCGCTCATGGAATCCAAAACGACAGTGTCGGTAAGAATCAGGTTGTTCATGGATACTTCCTCCTTCTATTACAAAGGAAGGTTGCCATGACGCTTGCAGCCGCAGAGTGCATTCTTGGCGCCTAACATTTCAAAAGCGGCGGATGCACGCTGACGAAGCTCGTCAAGAGAAATGATGTCGTCGATCTCGCCGGATTTAGCGGCAACGACGGGCGATGCCATAACAGCATCCCACTCTGCTTCTACTTCGCCGCGCTTTGCGTTGTCTAAAACCTTGTCGTTCCATGCGAATGCAACTGCGCTTGCGGTGGGCATTGCGCTGATTTTTGCATTTTCGCATGCCAATGCGATGTCGGCGCCGATGGCCTTGGAGCCCATCAGCACATAAGCCGCACCGAATGCCTTGCCGAGAACAACTGTAACCTTCGCCATGTCGGATGAAGCATATGCGGAAGCCAGCTTTGCAAGTGCTGCGCCGTACTGTGCCTTTTCCGCATCCACGGAGGTATCGTAGCCCTCGGTGTCAACCAGCGTGAGAAGCGGAACCTTGAAGCAATCGCAGAAGGAAACGAAACGTGCAGCCTTCTTTGCCGCGCAAACGGTGATTCTACCGTTCTTTTCTGCGGGATTGTTTGCAACCACGCCGACAACCATGCCGTTCAGCGTAACAAAGCCGGTGAGCATGGACTTTGCATACTCTGCGGAAAGCTCGAGGAATGCGGCGTCGTCGGAAATTGCGGAGATCACATCCGCCATCTGATAGCCCTCTGCCGCAACGATCGCTTCAACATTGGGAGTCAAGCGGTTGATCTCGTCGCCGGTAGCCGCATAAGCGGTGCCGTCCGCATTGTTCTGCGGAATGTAGGAGAGAAGACGTCTTGCGTATGCCATTGCCTCCGCATCGGAAGCGCATACAGCGTGCATCTGACCGCTTGCAGCGGCGCTCTTAACAGAGCCGAGCTCAGCCTTCTTGTCAAGTTCTGCGGTGATGAAGGGCGGATTGACATAGAAGCTTGCGCCTTCTGCACCGATTACAAAGTCGAACATGGATGCAACAGTGGTCATTGCACCGCCGCAGTTTCCTGCGATGACGGCGATCTGCGGAATGACACCGGATGCGTCGGAAACCTTCTTCATGATCTTGCCGTAGCCTGCCAGCGCTTCAACGCCTTCCATAATATAGGCGCCTGCGCTGTCAAATACACCGATGATCGGCGCGCCGTTCTTGATGGCAAGGTCATAGAGATCGGCAATTTTCTTTGCTTGCATAGCGCCAACAGCGCCCTTCATTCTGGAAAAGTCCTGAACGAATGCAAAAACGAGCCTGCCGTCAATGGCACCGTAACCCGTGATTACGCCTTCCAGTTCATTTTCCGCGCCGCCAAACTCAGCGGCAATTCTGTGAGCATAGGCGCCCGTTTCGGCGAAGGTTCCTTCGTCAAAGAGCAGACGGATGCGCTCCTTAGCAGCGGAAGTCTCGCCTGCGGCGATGGCCCGCAGCTCTGCTGCCGAGACTACCTTCGGCATTTGCGTAGTTTTTCCCATGTGTTTACCTCCGATTGATAATTTTCGTATTTCGGCGATGGTGTTTGCAAAAAACGCCTGTAAAGCAGACTCAAAAGTAAACCGAAAAGTCAATGCTTGCGATCAAATTTTCATTTGATCATACGAATATTTGAGCCTGTTTGAAGGGGCATCGCCGGCACCGTTTTCCTATAAACACCATTCTACCCCATTATATATATATTATAACGCATTATGCAAAATTTTGCAATATGCAAATTGCATTTGAATTTTGTGTTTTCGGAAAAGTTTATGGGCATTTTGGACGATTTGCAAAAATTCACAAAATCGACTTTATTTATCGGGGCAATTGTGCTATAATAAATAGCAATTGTTGTCGAATCCTTGCGGGCTTGCCGTGTTCGGACATCAGGCTTGCTCCGCAGATCTGCCGCGATCCCCATGGGATGCAAGGCATCGTACAGAAAGGGCGCTTTCGCCGCGGCGAAAGCAATGGTTTTATCAATGAAAAAAATCGTTGTTATTGACGGTCAGGGCGGCAAGATCGGCATGCAGCTGATCGAAGCGATCCGCAGCCGCTGCCAAAATGTGGAGATCATTGCCATCGGCACCAACAGCATTGCCACCTCCAATATGCTGCGAAGCGCTCCCGATGCGGCGGCTACGGGCGAAAATTCGGTGATCGTTGCCTGTCGGGATGCGGATTTTATCGTGGGGCCGATCGGCATTACCGTTGCCGATGCATTATATGGCGAAGTGACGCCTGCCATGTCCTGTGCCATCGGGCAAAGTCCTGCTCTGCGGATTTTTATTCCCGTCAATAAATGCGGCAGTGTTGTGGTCGGCGTGACGGAAAGCCCTTTGGCGGTGCATATCAAAGAAGCTGCCGAGCGCATTGCGGCGGCGCTGTGAGCGTGCATCGGATGCCTTTGAAAAATCTTTTATAAAATTCGAAAAAAGCACTTGACAAAGCGTTTTGGTTGTGATATAATATCATAGTAATCGAGCAGTACGGAGAAGTCGCGTAGTTGGTCGAGCGCGCGCGATTGGAAATCGCGTAACCGCCAAAAACGGTTCGAGAGTTCGAATCTCTCCTTCTCCGCCAAACAAGAATCCTATCACGAAAGTGGTAGGATTTTTGTTTTATGACTCATTTTCATCTTTTTTGCAATGGCAATTCCGCTCGGTGTCCATATCAAGCACTTCATACGCAAAAAGCGTATGAGCCATAATAATATCCCCCTGAACAGAGCAGAGTAAATCTGTCCTGTTCGGGGGGATTCATCATATCTGATTATTTCTCTGATTATTTAGCCGCATGGGATCAATACATGCCGCCCATGCCGCCCATACCACCTGCGGGAGCTGCAGGTTCGGGTTCCTTGATGTCTGCAACAACTGCCTCAGTGGTGAGAACGGTTGCCGCCACGCTTGCAGCGTTCTGAAGTGCGCTGCGTGTAACCTTGGTCGGGTCAACGATGCCGGCTTCCATCATATCCACATAGGTTTCGTTGTATGCGTCGAAGCCGTAGCCCTTCTTGCCGCTGGTCATGATCTTGTCAACGATGATGGAGCCTTCGAAGCCTGCGTTTTCCGCGATCTGACGAACGGGAGCTTCCAGCGCCTTGAGAACGATGGCAACACCGGTCTTTTCATCGCCGGAAACGGTATCGAGAACTGCCTTTACATCCTCAATCACATTCAGATATGCGGTGCCGCCGCCTGCAACGATGCCTTCTTCAACAGCCGCCTTGGTAGCGTTGAGTGCATCTTCGATGCGGAGCTTCTTTTCCTTCATTTCAGTTTCGGTAGCTGCGCCAACCTTGATAACCGCTACGCCGCCGGACAGCTTTGCAAGACGCTCCTGCAGCTTTTCGCGGTCGAAGTCGGAGGTGGTGGTTTCGACGGCCAGCTTGATCTGACCGATGCGTGCCTTGATCTCGGCAGCTTCGCCTGCCCCGCCTACGATGATGGTGTTTTCCTTGTTGACCTTTACCTGACG
>JAZTWJ010000077.1:0-17474 GCA_045635785.1 Candidatus Flemingiibacterium sp. | reverse complement strand
CAATCCGGATACGCGTGCAAAGGATCTGACCGAGAGTGAGGTTGCCAAGCTTCGTGACGAGATCGAAAACAACTATACCGTTGAGGGTGATCTGCACCGCGAGGTTGCGATGAACATCAAGAGAATGGTTGAGATCAACTGCTATCGCGGTATTCGTCACAGAAAGGGTCTGCCCGTAAGAGGTCACAGAACCAACACGAATGCGAGAACCAGAAAGGGTCCTGCAAAGACCATCGCAAATAAGAAGAAGTAAGGAGTGAACTGAAGATGGCAAAAGCTGCTAAGAGAGTTATTAAGAAGCGTCGCGAACGCAAAAACATCGAAAAGGGCGCCGCTCATATTCAGGCAACCTTCAACAACACAATCGTTACCATCACTGACGTAGCGGGCAACGCAGTATCGTGGGCTTCCGCCGGCGAGCTGGGCTTCAAGGGTTCCAGAAAATCCACTCCCTACGCTGCACAGATGGCTTCTGAAACCGCTGCTAAGGCTGCTATGGAGCATGGCATGAAGACGGTTGAAGTTTATGTTAAGGGCCCCGGTTCGGGTCGTGAGTCCGCAATCCGCGCTCTCCAGGCTACCGGTCTTGACATTAGCCTCATTAAGGACGTAACCCCCATTCCCCATAACGGTTGCCGTCCTCCCAAGCGCCGTCGTGTCTAATGTTGGCTTGCTTTGGCAAGTCGCGTAGCACACATCGCGTGAGCACGGGATGTGCATTCGCTTCGTGAGAAGCAAAAAATCCACGGTAACGAACGTGGTGTGCGGCAGATGTCGCATAACAAAAGAACCGAGCTATTCGTTTGCTTGGCGTCGGCGAAATACGCCGATATTATTTAGAATAACGGAGGAACTACCAAAATGGCAGTAAATCATGATCCCATCGTAAAGAGATGCAGAGCGCTGGATATCAGCCCCGCTGCTCTCGGCTATGACAAGAAATCCACCAGAAATCCCGGCGCGGATAAGAGAAGAAAGCTCTCTGAGTATGGCTTGCAGCTGCGTGAGAAGCAGAAGCTCCGTTTCGTATACGGCGTTCTGGAAAACCAGTTTGCACACTACTATGAGATGGCAACCAAGAAGGATGGCATCACCGGTGAAAACCTGCTTGCAATCCTCGAGTCCCGCCTCGACAACGTAGTGTACAGAATGGGTATGGCTAAGACCCGTAAGGAAGCTAGACAGTTGGTTCGTCACAATCATTTCCGCCTCAATGGCAAGAAGGCTAATATTCCTTCCATCCTCGTTAAGGTCGGCGATGTTATCACCGTAAATGAAACCAGCAGATCGTCTGAAAAGTTCAAGTCTCTTGTTGAACTTATGCAGACCAGAATTGTTCCCAAGTGGCTTGAGGTTGACAAGGAAAACGCAGTTGCTAAGGTTGTAGCAGGCTTCCAACGCGAAGACCTTGACTTCCCCGTAGAAGAGCAGCTCGTAGTTGAATTGTATTCCAAGTAATATCAGCCCCCTATATACCCAGTGCGTTTTTATTGGCTGTGTTTATATTATTAAGGAGGGTTATTAAATGATAGAAATAGAGAAGCCTAATATAGCAACCGTTAATTTGAGCGAAGACGGCAAGAGCGGTAAATTTATTATCGAGCCTTTGGAGCGCGGTTATGGCACTACTTTGGGTAATTCCCTGCGTCGTGTTTTACTGAGCTCTCTTCCGGGTGTTGCGGTCGTTAGCATTAAGATCGACGGTGTTCTTCACGAGATTTCCACCATTCCGGGAGTCAAAGAGGATGTCACCGAAATCGTTCTCAATGTAAAGGGAATTACGGCGAAGCTGCACACCAGCGGTCCGAAGACGGTCACCATTGACGTCAATGGTCAAGCTGATGTCCTTGCCGGCGATATCAAGCAGGATGCTGATATCGAAATTCTGAATCCCGATCACCACATCGCTACCGTCAGCGAAGGCACACGCTTCTATATGGAGCTGACCTTCGATCATGGCAGAGGCTATGTCTCGCAGGAAAAGAATAAGCAGAATAATCCCTCTGTTATCGGACTTATCTACACCGACTCCATCTACACACCGGTTTACAATGTAAACTATACTGTGGAGAATACGCGTGTCGGCAGTAATACCGATTATGACAAGTTGACGTTTGAGGTTTTAACAAACGGTACAATTTCAGCAAAAGAAGCTATCTCACTTGGCGCCAAGATACTCAACGAGCATCTCAATCTCTTTGTCGATCTTTCAGATGAGGCAAAGAAGGCAGAAATCATGGTTGAGCGTGAAGAAACCATCAAGGAAAAAGTTCTTGAGATGACCATTGAGGAGCTTGACATGTCGGTACGCAGTTTCAACTGTTTGAAACGCGCCGGCATCGACACGGTTGAAGACCTTACCAACCGCACTGAGGAGGACATGATCAAGGTCCGCAACCTCGGTAAGAAATCGCTCGAGGAAGTTATCCAGAAGTTACACTCCCTCGGTCTCGATCTCAAAAAGGAAGAGGAATGATCCGCGAGGGCGGCAAGTTCCAAATCAGATACTCTCACACACCAAACCGTAAAAGGAGGGACATACAATGCCCGGAACCAGAAAGCTCGGCAGACCTACCGCGCACAGAAAAGCAATGCTCAGAGGCATGGTAACCTATCTGCTCGAAAATGGCTCTATTGAAACCACCTTGACTCGTGCCAAGGAGGTTCGCGCACTTGCTGAAAAGATGATCACGCTCGGCAAGGCAAATACACTCGCATCCCGCCGTGCAGCACTCGCTTTCATCACGAAGGAAGATGTTGTTAAGAAACTGTTTGACGTAATCGCTCCCGATTACGCTGACGTAAACGGTGGTTACACTCAGATCTTCAAGCTTGGTCCGCGCCGTGGTGATGCTGCTGAAATGGCACTCATCAAGCTGACAAAGACTGAACTTGTTAAGGCTGAGGCTGCTCCCAAGGCTGAGGCTAAGGCTGAAGCAAAGGAAGAAGAAAAAGCTGAATAAGCAATAAAAAATCACTGCACTTCGGTGCAGCGATTTTTTGTCGTTAGTCTGATAATGTTTAATTGAACGGATAGAATCTGTTATCAGCATTCAACAACTGACCGCAAAAGATGAAGTTTGTAGGAAATATGCAATCTGCGTGATAATTTTAGTAAAACTGACGATTGATATTTGCAGCCGATTCGTGTATAATAATGAAAGTATATCATCTCGGAGGAACGAAAAATGGGCGTAGTTATCGGCATAGACGTTGGCGGAAGCACGACAAAAATCGTCGGCTTCGATCAAACCGACGGTAAACATACACTGATCAAGCCGCTTTTTGTATCGGCGGCGGATCCCATTACATCGCTTTACGGTGCGTTTGGTAAATTCACCGATATCAACGGCATCGAGCTTAGCGACATTGAGATCGTCAAGATCACAGGTGTCGGTTCGGCGAAAATCACCAAGCCCCTCTACGGCTTAAACTGTCAGTTGGTGTCCGAATTTGACAGCATCGGACTTGGCGGCATGTACCTTTCGGGGCTCGATCACGCCATTGTTGCCAGCCTCGGCACGGGAACCGCGCTGATCCATGCCAAAAAGGGCGAGAAGCCCGAATATCTCGGCGGTACGGGTGTGGGCGGCGGCACGCTGATCGGACTTTCCAAGCGCATGCTTGGACTGAACGACATCAACCACATTCAGGAGCTGGCGGACACGGGCGATCTGGACATGATCGACTGGCGCATTGGCAACATCAAAAAGAATATTCTGCCGAATGCTCCCGAAAAAATGCCCGCTTCCAACTTCGGCAACATCAGCGAGCTTGCGGAAAACGGAGACGTGGCGCTGGGCATCATCAATATGGTGTTTGAAACCATCGGCATGGTTTCCATTTTTGCTGCGCGCAATTACGATTTGAAGGATATCGTTCTGATCGGCAATCTGACCACGCTCCATCAGGCAAAAGAGATCTTTACGGGGCTCAACACCATGTTTGGAATGAACTTTATCATTCCCGAAAATTCCCAATTCGGAACGGTAATTGGAGCTGCATTGTCAAAATGAATAAGACGATTGAAAATAAAAAGCTGTATATCTTCGACCAAGACGGCACCATTTATCTTGGCGGCATTGTATTTCCCGCGGCGGTCAAGTTCATCAACCATCTGCGCGCGACGGGGAAGCGCGTGATGTTTTTCACCAACAATGCCTCCCACAATCCCGCGTTCTACTTAAACAAGCTGACACGGCTCGGCTTTGCTCCGTCCCGCGAGGAAATCCTCACCGCGGGCGATGTAACCGCGCAGTTTTTGCTTCGACATCGGGCAGGGAAGAGCGTCTATTTGGTGGGAACCCCCGAGCTGCATGAGCAGTTCACAGAGGCGGGTGTGCCGCTGGTGGATGACAGCGCCGAAAAGGCGGATATTGTTGTCACCAGCTTTGACACCACGCTGACATACAAAAAGCTGGAGATCGCCTGCGATCACATTCGCCACGGTGCGGAATATCTTTGCACCCATCCCGATTTCAACTGCCCGACGGAGACCGGCTTCATCCCCGACAGCGGCGCCATCGCTGCGCTGGTTACCGCCTCCACCAAGGTGGAGCCGACCTATCTCGGCAAGCCCTATGCCACCACCATCGACATGATCTCCGAGGTGACGGGCGTGGCTCGAGAGGATATGTGCATTTTCGGCGACCGCCTTTACACGGACATTGCGCTTGGCAAAAAGCACGGCGTATGCTCGGTGCTGGTGCTTTCCGGCGAGACGAAGATGGAGGATGTTACTGCGGCAGACGATGCGGACAAACCGGATTTTGTCTACGCCGATCTTGGCGCGGTCATGGACGAGACATAAACACAAAAATGCCTGTTGATTCAGGCATTTTTTTTGTGGCGTCAGCTTTGATTTTCGCGGATGAGTTCGGCGATGGCATATGTAAGATGCTTTGCCGCCGCTTTTGCCTCGGAAAGCGTGTTGCCTGCCGAACCGATTTCGATGAGCAGCGATCCTTTTGTGAATTGCTCGTTGAAGGAGGCGCCGCGGATGTTGATGGGCCGAGCGAAACGGTCATATTGCTCGGTCAGTTTTTTCTGAAGCTTTGCCGCCACGGTGAAATTATCCTGCCAGCGCGGATGATCGGCGCCCTTTTCATCGGTGCCCACAAGAAGCATGATCTGCGCCGAACGCTCGCCGTCCACCAGCGTCAGCGGACGCACATAATCGCCGTTTGCCAGCAGAATGGCATCGCGATGCACGTCGAATACATACCGAATGGAGGGATATTCCGTCAGATATTTCTGGATGGTATCCGCCGCAAGATCGTAGGAACGACGGTAGGATTCTAAATCGTGCATGATCTCGCAGTGAAGGGTGGGGATTCCCGCTTCGTTGAGGATATCCGCCATCAGTTTTCCCACCGCTACGATGTTTTCATTGGGGTCGGAGCTTCGCATGACGGCGGTTTTGGGTACAGACACGGCGTTTTCCGGAGCGAACGCCTCCGTCCCGTGGGTGTGAAGAATGAGCACTAGCGGATCGCTTGTGAGCGGATCTGCGATGGGATAGTCGGCTTGTAATGCGTCGGGTACATTGACCGTCAGGGTGGTCGCGTTGGAAATCAAAACCTCGCCTGCCGATGCGTTGCCCGTCAGATCATAGGGACGCAGTGCATACTCACCTGCAGGGCATGCGGAAGCATCGTAAGCATAGAGATCGCCTGTTGGTACAGGCGGCGTTTGCGGCTCCGCGAGGGGATTGTGGGGCGTTTGCATATCCTCGCCTTCCGATGGGGAAAGCGTAGGGTCATGGGTGCCCGTGTTCTCCTCTCCCTCGTCGAAATAGAGGGTATCGCTGCCGAAAAAGGCGGCGGAAAGAAGAAACTTTGCGGTATTTTCACGATTTGGCATCTCCCCAAGCGTGGGATACCGAAAGCAAATGCGGGCGGTTTCGGTGGGAGAAAGACGGACGGCGGTGCGCTCTGCCATGCGGCAGACCAGCGCAGTGACGCAAAGTCCGCCTGCAATGGCAAGCGCGGCGGATATCAACCGCAGGGAATAACTGCGGCATGTCCGATCTCTGTAATGATAAAGCTCCTGCATTTTGGTTGATCCTTTCTTTTTCAAGATGACATATTCTATGCAGGAGCCGACGCACTTATGCGGAGGTGTCCAAGGGCGTTCCTGCAATGTAAGGGTCGGCAAACTTATGCACGGCTGGGGGAAAGATGTACAAAACAAAAAGATGAAACAAAGCATCTATGGAACAAATGTGCAAGCGTTGTGCAAAAGGTATAAAAAGAATCCATCCTACTTGTGCAAAAGGCTAAATCTTATATTTTTTGCAATTTAGTGGTTGATTATATTCAAATTTAATGGTATAATATATACAATATCCTAATAATGTTATGCCATGGTCGATATTCGCCTGCCAATGAAAGCAGAGCGGCTACGAATGGTTTGGCATAGCTTTATTATGCAGGCGGTTTTTCGTAACGGAAATTCTGCCAAGGAGAATATTTGAGGAGGAGTCATATCTATTATGAAGAAGCTCATTTCCATGCTGCTGATGGCAGCAATGCTCGTAACCCTGCTTGCCGGCTGCGGTTCCACGCTCGAAGAGGACGAAAAGGGTGCGATTATTGACATTTATCTCGCAAGCGAGATTTCTGACTATGACCCTGCGCTTGCGTATACCGATGACAGCGCAGCTAAGGTTCTCGGTCTTGTTTACGAGGGACTTACCCGCATCAATGCCAAGGGCAAGGTCGAAAATGCCCTGATGAAGGATTACAAGATCTTTGAAAATGAAGAAAACGGCGAATACAGTATGGAGATCACCATCAAGAACACCAAGTGGAGTGATGGCCGTGTCGTTTCCGCCGATGACGTTGTTTACGCTTGGAAGCGTATTCTTGACCCCGAATTTTCCTGCAGCGCGGCAGCTCTGCTGTTTGACATCAAAAATGCACGCGATGTAAAAATGGGCGACAACTCCGTTGACGACCTCGGTATCGCCGCAGTAGACGATACGATCATTGAGGTTCAGTTCGAGGAGAAGATCGACTACAACAAGTTCCTTGAGAATTTGGCGTGCCTTGCACTCGTTCCGCTGCGTGAGGACGTTGTTTCCCGTTACGATCGTTTTGCAACCGCGCCTTCCACGATCTGCACCAACGGTCCGTTCGCCATCAAGGGTATTGAGCTTGGCGAATCTCTCATGCTGGAGCGCAACGTTTACTACTACAGAGATACCGATAACGAGGACGCTCTGGATAAATATGTCCTTCCTTACCGTCTGATGATCAATTTCGGCGCGGATGAGGAAGCAAATACCGCCGCTTATGAGGCAGGCGAGATCTTCTACCTCGGCGAGATCGCGCTCTCCAAGCGTGCCGCTTACAAGGAAGAAGCAACCATCACCAATCTGCTGTCCACGCACAGCTTTATCATCAATTGCGAGAACAAGACTCTGTCCAATCAGGCAACCAGAAAGGCTCTTTCCGACTCCCTTGACAGAACTGCCATTGCAAATGCGGTTACTTACGCAACGCCCGCAACCGGTCTGGTTCCGGATGCCGTTTATGATAAGGCGATCGGCGATAGTTTCCGCGCGAACGGCGGCGCGATCCTTTCCGCAACCAAGGGCTCCGCTTCCGGTTCCGGCAGCTTCACGCTGACCATCAAGGACAATGCACTTGAAAATACCATCGCTGAACTTGCAAAGGCTTCTTGGGAAGCAGCAGGCTTCAAGGTAACCATCAAGGCTCTTGGCGTTGAGGAATACAAGACTGCGTACGAGACCGGCGACTACGATGTCATTGCTCTGGATTACCAGTCCCCCAGCACCGATGCATTCGGCGCGTTGGCTGTATTTGCAACCGGCTTCTCCGGCAACGGCATTGACATCCAGAACGACAACTACGACCCCGTACCCTTCGTTCCGGGCTACGAGAGCGCAGCATTCGATGAAAAGATCGAAGCCGCTTTTGCAGAAAAAGACAGAGCGGCAAGATCCGCCATCCTCCACGAAGCAGAAAAGATCCTTATGGAAGAGCTTCCGATCATCCCTGTGATCTTCAACCAGGACGCATATGTTTACAATGATGAAGTGCTCTCCGGTATCAAGGATAACTACTTTGGTTTCCGTAACTTCAACCGTCTGAATATGAAGGATTGGAGATCCTATCAGGAAACAACGGCAGAGACCACAGCCGCTGCCGCAGAGTAATCTCAAAGTCATTCGCAAATGGGCAAATGCCGCTCAGGTATTTGCCCATCTTTGCCTAAAAATATAACAGAAAGAAGGAACCGTCATGCAGGCGCCGCTTAAGGAGAAAAACGACATTAAGATTTTCATCCTGTATCTCCTGAAGAATCTGAACAATCCGCTTGACTTCAATACCATCAGTGATATTGTTGTACAGGATGAGTTTGTCAATTATTTTGATTTTGCGGAATGCTTTGCGGAATTATTGGATTCCGGCACCATTGAGCAGATCCGTGTCGGGGACGAAATTCAAAAGGAAGCGTCTATCGGCACCAACGGCAGACCTGAGAAAAAATGCGAGCTTTACCGCATTACGGAAAACGGTGTTACTGTGGTGGAGCAGCTGCAATCGGCGCTGCTGAATATGATCAAGGAAAAAAGCTTGAAAAGCGCAATGCGCCTTCTTTCTTTTAAGGAAAACGGATCGGATGTGAAATTCGGCGTTTCTCCCAGAGAGGACGGCCGCTTTGACCTTCACTGCGAGGTGATAGACAACCGAAGCTCTCTCATGGAGATTCGCATGGTTGTTGACAGCAAGCAGCAAGCGGAAAGAATGGCGTACAATTTCAATGAGCGTCCGGAGGTTATCTATCGGGGCGTGATCGCGCTGCTGACAGGCGATATCAATTATCTGATTGATTGATATTGTATGAAAATTGTGCAAATTTTACGAAATATTTGCAATAAAATCATGCAAAGTGCGCTTCTATTTCCAAAAAATTAACAAAATTCGCGGTCGTAATGACCAAAAACGATATGGTTTTATATACATAATCAACAATATGTATTAAACGACGGAATATTTTTACACAATTACTATTGACATTATCCAAATTCGTGGTATAATATTAATAGTTGGTTCACGGCCGAAACTTTTTCGGTCATATATATGCCCTTATAGCTTAAGGAGAGCGTTGTCTTTCATTTTAATGTACGTCAAAGGTGTCGGTTGGAATCCGTCTGGGGCAAAATTTATTTTTCTACACAAGCGAGGTAATCATAATGTATCAGGACGAGAATTTGATCTGTAAGGACTGCGGCGCCGAATTCGTTTTCACCGCTGGTGAACAGGAGTTTTATGCAGAAAAGGGTTTCCAGAACAAGCCCCAGAGATGCAAGGCATGCCGTGACGCCAGAAAGAACGCCGGCAAACCCCAGAGAGAGCTTTTCACCACCACTTGCGCAAGATGCGGCAAGGAAGCAAAAGTTCCCTTCCAGCCCAGCAACGACAGACCTGTATACTGCAGCGAATGCTATGCAGAGATGAAAGAACAGCAGTAATTTTTCGTAAGATGAAAGAAGTCGCAGATTTTGCGGCTTCTTTTTCTTATTTTCAGAAAGTTTTTTTGCATAAAGTATATACAAAGTCGATTTTTTGTGGTATAATATAGTTAATCAAGCTATAATGCCGAACATATAACCATTTATAGGAACAAAATAATGTATAAAAACAACGATCATAAAAATAATAGGAAGCGTTTTCGGCGTGAGGATGCGCGTCCCTTCGAACGGCGGGATGCTAAAATGCCTTCAGAGGAAAACGCGGAGAGCGAAAGCACCATCGTTTGCGGAAGAAATGCCGTGCTGGAGCTCATTCGCTCCGAACGCTCCATTGATAAGCTGTTCGTTCGCAAGGGCGACAGGGAAGGCTCCATCACTTTGATCGTAGCGGAGGCGCTCAATCGGCGCATTCCCGTTATTGAGGTGGAAAAATCCAAGCTGGACATGATGAGCGGCGGCATGAATCATCAAGGCGTTGCCGCACAAGCGGCGGCGAAAGAATACGTCACCATCGACGAGATCCTCGCCATTGCCAACAAGCGGGGTGAAAAGCCTCTCATCGTGATCGCCGACGAAATCGCCGATCCCCATAATCTTGGTGCTATCATTCGTTGCGCCGAGGGCGCGGGTGCGCATGGATTGATCATCCCCAAACGGCGCGCATCGGGACTGACAGCCGTGGTGGACAAGGCTTCCGCCGGTGCACTGGAGCATCTTGCTGTCGCAAAGGTGCCAAATCTTGCGGCGGCAATTGATGATCTGAAGGAAAAGGGCATTTGGGTCTACGGCGCGGAAGCGGACGGAGAGCCTTATTATAAAACAAAATTTGATAGCGCAACGGCGCTTGTTGTCGGCAGCGAAGGTGCAGGCATCTCGCGGCTGATTCGAGAAAAATGCGATTTTATTGTTTCCATACCGATGTACGGTAAAGTAAACTCACTTAACGTTTCCTGTGCAACTGCGGTTTTGCTCTGCGAAGCCGCGCGGCAGATGAAGAGCATCTAAGCCGAGCATTGTAGCGCACGATCGGCAGGATCCTCCTGACGGTTACATGCCCCGAGATTTTGTCTTCGCGAATGACAAACGCGATCTTCCGACAAAAACGTCAAAAATTTCGAACAAGGAAGCCTTTGCTGTGCAAAGGCATGGTGATGAACATGCCAATGGATGAAAAAAAAGCTTTCGAGCGTGAGGATTTGTCTGCGGACGAGCTGCTGAAGCTTCTGCACAAGAGTGTGGAAAAATCGTCTGTTGCCAAGCCGCAAACAAAGAAATCGCACAACGCTGATACAACGTCGTTGCCGGAACAGCTTCGCATTGATGATGCCGTTTACAAAAGCGCTGAAGAGGAGCTGAAGTATTCCGAAGCCGCTACGAGATCCGACGATTCGGATTTGGATGTGGATGCGCTGATTGCAAAATATCTCACCCCCAAGCAATCGGAGGAGCCGCAAACGGTTGCCGTTGAATCGGCAGAATCGGCAGAATCGGGGACCGAATCGGATGATTTGCGTGCGGAGCCTCTGTCTGCCGATGAAATTGTGCGGGAGTTCACTTCTCCCAGACAAAAGATGCAGGAGAAGCCTGCCGCAACCGAAGTCGGAGCCGCAAAGAAGATTTCTGACGAAGATGATATTGAAATCACGATCCGCAGAATTGACGAGGCGAATGAACCCATTCAGGTGTTTTACGAGGATTCCGATGCGTCTGTCGTCTCGATTGCCGAGGAGGCGGACGAGTCTGTCAGCATGATTGCCGAGGAGGCGGACGAGCCTGTCAGCATGATCGACGAAGTCGCGGATGAGACTGTACGCTTATTTGATGACGAAGCGGACGATGATGTAAAGGTGTTTGACGAAGTGTCTGCGGAGGAGATGTCAGCGGAGGCGGTTGCGATGGATCCCGTCGAGGATCCTGAAAAAACCACAGAGTTTGACTTAAACGCTATCCGCGAAATGACAGCGGAAGCTCCCGCGGTGGACGAAGCGTTTGAAGCTTCTGCCACAGAAGTCTTCACACCCGTCCACGAGGACGAACAGGAAGTCCTCGAAGCATCGCAGACTTACGGTACGGTTGAATCGGAGGAGATCGATCAGCGAGATCTTGATCTCATGATCGCCTTCGGCATGGAAGAAGAATTAAAGGAGACCGTCGGCGAGGCAAAGGCAAGAGAATTGGAGGAGGACATCCAAAAGAAGCACGAGGAAACCTTGCAGATGGATGCTGTCAAGCAAGTGACAGAGTATACCTCCCGTGATCAGACGGAGGAGATCTTTGCGGCATTCAAGGGCCGTTATTATACCTGCATCATGCGAATCATGCTTTCGATCGTTCTGCTTGGCGCAGTATTCTTCCTTGAAAACCATTCGCTGCTTGGCATTACGTTGCCGTCGTTTATGCGCCCCACCTCCTATCCCGTGGTGTTTGCGATGATCGATCTGCAGCTGATCGTTCTGGCAGGCGCGCTGGTCTACCGCCAGCTGATCGACGGTGTCAAGAGTCTCATCGCTTTGAATCCGACGGCAGAGAGTATGACGGCGTTCGCAATGATCCTGTCTGTTCTCTATACGGCGATTGCATGCATAACCGCTCCGGCGGATGGCTTCAAGCTGTTCAATCTGCCTGTGGCGGCTGCGGTTTCGCTGGCACTCATTTATGAATTTTTGAACCTCAAGCGCAACGTTTTCAGCTTTAGCGTGGTTTCTTCCAAAAAGAAAAAATTCGTGGTTTCGCCTGTTTCCGATTCCACCGAATCGCTGGAGCGCGAGATGTTCCGCGATTACATTCCGGAGGATTCTCAGATCATCCGCGTGGGCAAGACTGATTTTGTGGATGGCTTCTTTGCACGCATCGGGGATGCGACGATTTCCAGACCCGTCATCGGCATTATCATTCCGATCGTTATGATTGCTTCGGCGGCATTTGTCATCTTTGGATTTATCAAGACGCAGAGCGTGTATCAGTCGATCACGTTGGCATATATGACCGCCATGCTGACCTTGCCGACCGTCAGCTACATGATTTATAGCTTCCCCTTCTATCGCGCTGCAAAGCAGTCCTATGACAACGATTCTGCCATTATCGGCGAAACCTCGCTGCAGGAATACAGCGGTTCGGCTGTGATCTCCTTTGAAGATAAGGAAGTATTCCCCTCCGGCGGCGTGAAGGTCACCTCCATCAAGGTATACGGAAGCAACCGCATTGATGAGATCATCTACTCGCTGGCAAGCGCCTTCATCAAGGTGGGCGGCCCGCTGGCGGATGTCTTCAGCCAGGCGACTCATGATCTTGGTCATTCCGAGGATGTGGATCTGATTTCCGTGGAGGATGACGGCTTTACGGCGGTCATCGACGATGTGGAGGTCTTCATCGGCAAGGCTTCTTATATGGAAAAGAAGGACTACGATCCGCCCTTCGATGCGGAGGATAAGCGCATCGAACAGCGCACCTCTCTTGGCATTCTGTATGTTGCCTTTGGCGGTCAGCTTACCGCAAAGGTTTATGTGCAGTACACCATTGACAGCGAGTTCGAGGCAATTCTTGCACAGCTTTACAAAACGGGCATGTGCGTGGGTATCAAATCCTTTGACCCCAATATTGATGATCTCATGCTGGCAAAAAAGATCAAAGCGATGAAATATCCCGTCAAGGTGATCCGTTCCAAGACACCGGAGGACATTCCCCATGCAACAGAGCGCAGCAACAGCGGCATTGTGTCAAAGCGCTCGGTCAAGATGCTTCTCAAAACCGTGGCGCTTTGCGAACGGGTGAGCAGCGTGATCAAGACCAATATGATCTTCAAAATTCTTGCCATGCTGATCGGCATTGCGGCGATGATCTTCATTCTCTTCTTTGGAAGCGCGCTGGATATTCGCTCGCTGCATCTGACGATCTATCAGTTGATATGGCTCATTCCCGTGATCGTTATCACTCTGTTTTCGCTTTAACAAAATGGGATGCCGCGAAAGCGGCATCCTCTGTTTATGCGGCCCAATTTTGAAATGTGAGGACTCACAGATTCTCCATCAGGGAAGGAAGACTTTACGCAAGTCGTGGTATTTTGAATGGAAAAGCTTACACCGAAGGCGACGGCGGAGCGCGTTCTCAAACGGGTATCCAAGCCCGGACGCTACACCGGCGGCGAATACGGTCAAATCATAAAGGATAAGGCGCAGGTGAAGGCGCGATTCGCCTTCTGTTTCCCCGACACCTATGAAATCGGTATGTCCAATCTTGGCGTGCGTATTCTTTACGGCGCGATCAATGCCCATCCGGAGCTTTGGTGCGAACGCGCCTATGCGCCGTGGGTGGATATGGAGGAGCAGCTTCGCAAATATCAGATTCCACTCTATGCGCTGGAAAGCGGAGACGCGCTTTCCGATTTTGACTTTGTCGGATTTACGCTGCAATATGAGCTGTGTTATTCTAACGTGGTGAATATGCTGGATCTGGCGGGCATTCCTCTGCTCGCGGCGGAGCGCGGCGAGGATGCGCCCATCGTTATCGGCGGCGGTCCGTGTTCGTATAATGCGGAGCCGGTGGCGGATTTCTTCGATATTTTCAGCATCGGAGAGGGCGAGGAAGCATTGCCTGAGCTGATGCAGCTTTATATTCGCATGAAGGAAGCGGGCAGTTATTCCCGTGAGGCATTCTTGCATGAAGCGGCAAAGCTTAACGGCTTTTATGTGCCGTCGCTGTACGAGGTTTCCTACAATGCGGATGGCACCATCCGCGCCTATACACCGAAATATGAGGATATCCCCGCGCGTGTCACCAAGCGCATTATCAAGGATATGGACAAAGCGTTCTATCCCGACAAATTTGTGATGCCCTATATTGAAACGGTGCATGACCGCATTATCTTGGAGGTTTACCGCGGCTGTATCCGCGGATGCCGATTCTGTCAGGCGGGCATGGTCTATCGCCCCATCCGCGAAAAATCCGTGGATGTTTTGGACAGACAGGCACGCGCTCTGCGCGATTCCACGGGCTACGATGAAATATCGTTGTCCAGCCTTTCCATCAGCGATTATACGGAGATCGAGGGGCTGTGTGATACGCTTTTGCGCTGGACGGACGAGGCGAAGGTGAATCTTTCGCTGCCTTCCATGCGTTTGGACAAATTCTCGAAGTCATTGATGGATAAAATTTCGAGCGTGCGGACATCCGGTCTGACCTTTGCGCCGGAAGCGGGCACACAGCGTCTGCGCGACGCCATCAATAAGAATGTGACCGAGGAGGATCTGTTGGAAGCCTGCCGCATCGCTTTTGAAGCGGGCAAAACGCAGGTGAAGCTGTATTTCATGCTGGGACTTCCAACCGAAACCTACGAGGATCTGGACGGTATTGCCGCTCTTGCCAAACGCGTTGTGGATACCTACTACGATGTATTCCGCGGCGTAAAGGGCAGAAAATCTCCCACCGTCACCATCAGCGTTTCCTGCTTCATCCCCAAACCCTTCACCGCATTTCAGTGGGAGGCGCAGGATACATTGGAGGAGCTGGAGAAAAAGCAGAAATATCTTCGCTCCATCATCAACGATCCAAAGATCAAATACAATTATCACGACGCGGAGGTCTGCCGTTTGGAGGCGGTTTTCGCAAGAGGCGACCGTCGCTTGTCCGCCGCGCTGCTCGAAGCGCACAAGCGCGGCATTCGCTTCTGCGCGTGGGAAGAATTTTTCAGCTACGCACGGTGGATGGAGGTATTCCGCGATCTCGGCATCGACGCTTCTTTCTATGCCGACCATACCTTCGGCGAGGATGAGCTTTTGCCGTGGGATGTGATCGACTGTGGTGTGAGCAAGGAATTTTTGCTTCGCGAACGTCATCATGCGTATTGCAGTAAGACGAACAAAAACTGCGCCGAGGGATGTACAGGCTGCGGCGCAAACAAGCTGGGAGGTGAGCGCACATGGTGCAACCGAATGAAGTAAAGCCCATGCCCATTCGCGCGAAGTTCTATAAAGTCGGTAGTCTTCAATATATATCGCATCTTGATCTGATGCGGACTATGACGCGAAATTTGGTGCGCGCAGGAATCCCTGCATGGTATTCCATGGGTTTCAATCCTCGTTTGAAGCTGACTTTTTCGTTGCCACTATCCATCGGCACCCAGAGTTTATGCGAATATTTTGATATCCGCTTGACTGCGCCCATGTCCTTTGATGAGATCAAAGCGCGCCTCAATACGGCGCTGACCGATGAAATGCAGATCACCGACGTATACGAACCCACCACCAAATTCTCCGAGATTATGTGGTCGGATTACGAGATCACGCTGACCTCGCCGAAGCTTTCCGCTGAAACGGCGGAGAAGCTGACGTCGCTGTATACCCATCCGCTGGTGATGACCAAACGTTCCAAATCCGGCGATAAGGATGTGGACATCGCGCCGTATATCGACCTTAGTGAATGTGTGTTTGCGGACGGTGCGGTAAAAATCCGCGCCCTGTTGTCGGCGGATAGCATGAATTACCTCAATCCCGAATATCTGGTGAAAGCGGCGGGGGGGATCGGCGTGACATTTGACGATCCGTTCACGGAGCATTACACCATATTGCGCCGTGAGGTCTACCTTGCGGATAAGGTGCATGCGTTCCGTTAAAGCATGGAGAAAAGATCAAATCGGCATCCGTCGGCAATGCGACGGAGCGCGGCGGTAAATATTCGCAGATGCGTATCGCGGGCGACGGGATCGTGCCTTGCAGCGATCATGGAAAGCAGCGAAGATTCGGCGTGGCTGATTTCATCCATTTGAACGGAAAGCGATAAAAAATTGCGACAGTCTAACCATGCGGCGTACAGATCTGTAAGTGCCGCTTGTGAGCTGTCGCTTGCTATTTCCCTGCAAAGTGAAAGCATCTCGTCGGTGCAGTGGAGAACGGCAAATGAGCAACATATCACAAGAATCACCACGGATAGAAGAATGGTACAAGCAACATAAAAAGCGCGCATTATTTTTTGATAAGAGTCTCCTTTCCCTCGTCGTTGACGGTAAATAGGAATACATCGCGGAGCCTGATTTTATGATGGGCGAGCCGCTTATCCAACCAGCGACGATCGCGGCCGATCAGCTGCAGATCATATTCGCTGACAACGGAATCGACGATGACGGCATGGGCGATGCCGGGCTCGGATACATCCATCTGGAAGGCATCTGCATCCGGCGGCGATCTTCTCCGCTTTTGAATGACGGAAAGCTGCCCGTTTTGTTCGAGAATGGCATAATCCACATCGGAAATATCGGCGGCACCGCTGATGCGAAGCTGGCAAAGCAGCTCTTCCATGCTGATACGGGATCTTGACAGCTCCCCGCGATCGAGCACGCCGCGGCGGATGAGAATGCTTGGTTTGCCGTCAAAAAGCAGCTTCAGAAAAGGAATGCGGATGACGGCAAAGGAAATGATGACCTCGAGAGAGAGCAGTGTAGCAATGGGAATCACGGCAAAAGCAAGAGGGATGTTGTCGTCGGTGATGGGCTCGGCGGCAAGCTCGGAGAGCAGAATGGTCGTCACAAGCTCGGAGATTTGTAATTCGCCGATCTGACGCTTGCCCATGATACGCATGGTTCCGATGAGTATGGTATAAACAAGTAGTATGCGAATGAAAAGTATGAGCATATTGACACCTCTGACAATAGGATTCACTTGATTTGAGCCGATATACACAAAACACACAAATCGACAGAAAATTAACAAAAGTGCTTGACAATTTAATCGGAATATGATATAATAAACGAGCTGTCACCGAGAAGGTGGGAGAGAGTTTAGGAAAAAGTTAAAGAAAAAACTTTAGAAAAAACTTTAGAAAAGCTCTTGACAAAAGCGACGAGATGTGATATAATAAACGAGTCGCTAAAGAGCGAAGAGCAAGATGGTCCTTGAAAATTGAACAACAAGAGATAGAAAGAAAGTACAAAGCAAGAATCACGAAAGTGAGACCAAGCAAAGACTTTAAGATAATCAAATCT
>JAZTWJ010000076.1:0-8084 GCA_045635785.1 Candidatus Flemingiibacterium sp. | reverse complement strand
TTGCCTGCCTGAACGATCTGCTCGAGCAGGGGAAGGATTTCCTGAATGTTGGAGATCTTCTTCTCGGTGATGAGAATAAAAGCATCGTCGATAACCGCTTCCATCTTGTCGGTATCGGTAGCCATATAGGGGGAGAGATAGCCGCGGTCAAACTGCATGCCCTCTACAACCTCGCAGTAGGTTTCTGCAGATTTGGACTCTTCAACAGTGATAACGCCGTCGGAGGTAACCTTTTCCATTGCGTCGGCGATCAGGTTGCCGATCACTTCATCGCCGGCGGAGATGGTGCCGACGCGTGCAATATCTGCGGTGCCGTTGACATTCTTGGAGATTGCGGTCAGACCTGCAACAGCCTTGTCAACAGCCTTCTGGATACCCTTGCGGATCACGATGGGATTTGCACCTGCGGTCACGTTCTTCATGCCCTCGGTGATGAATGCCTGTGCGAGAAGGGTGGCGGTGGTGGTACCGTCACCGGCTGCATCGTTGGTCTTGGTAGCAACCTCACGGACGAGCTGTGCACCCATATTCTCGGTGGCGTCCTCCAGCTCGATTTCCTTTGCAATGGTAACACCGTCATTGGTGATCAGCGGAGCGCCGTACTTCTTGTCGAGAACGACGTTTCTGCCCTTGGGACCGAGGGTGATTTTTACTGTATTTGCGAGCTTATCAACGCCTGCGAGCAGAGCGTTTCTTGCTTCGATTCCGTAAATAATATTCTTAGCCATGATAAATTCCTCCTAATTTATGCCGTGATTATTCCACAACTGCGAGAATATCGCTCTGACGAACGATAATGTACTCGGTGCCGTCGCACTTGACTTCGGTGCCTGCATACTTGCTGGTGATGACCTTTTCGCCGACCTTAACGGTCATAACGACTTCCTTGCCGTCAACAAGTCCGCCGGGACCTACTGCAACGACCTCGGCAACCTGGGGCTTTTCCTTTGCAGCACCTGCGAGAATGATTCCGCTTTTTGTGGTTTCTTCTGCTTCGACCATTTTTACGACAACGCGGTCGCAAAGAGGCTTGATAGTCATGATATATTCCTCCTGTATTTGCCGCATGGCGGCTTTATTACTGTTTTATTTTAGCACTCACTTGCATTGAGTGCTAATCAACATCTATATTGTAATCCTTTTTTATTGAAAAATCACGGGTTTTTTCCATAGTTTACACATAATTAACAACTGCCAAGCAATCTGTAAGCGCAGGGCATTTTATCAGGCGGAGGATCGGAGTGCTAATGTCTGTTTGCTTGCAATCATACCGAAAATTGCGATTTATTACAAATTTGTTAATAATTGCGGTCGGCTCTTGCTATACGCTTCTGTATTATGATATAATGGAGGCGGTTTTAACCGATATTATTATATGGTATAAAGGGGACCGAATCATGAATATTATCTACGCACATACCCACGATTCCGGCAGATACATCTCGCCCTACGGCTATCAGCTTCCCACGCCTAATTTGCAGAAGCTGGCAGAGGAGGGAACGATCTTCCGCAGCGCATACTGCGCGGCACCCACCTGCTCGCCCAGCCGTGCCTGCCTGCTTACCGGCATGTATGCCCATTCCAACGGCATGCTCGGACTTGCGCATCGCGGATTTTCTCTGAACGATCCCACGCAGCATATGGCGTCCTATTTTTCAAAGAATGGCATTCATACCGTTTTAAGCGGCGTACAGCATGAATCTTTGAATGCCCGTGAGCTTGGTTATGACGAAGTGATCACAAGCTCCATAACAAAATCCAATGCCCGCGATCAAGCCAACGCGCAGAGAGCGGTGGAGTTTATCGAAAATTGGAACGGCGGCCCGTTTTTCATGGCATTCGGTATGCACAATACCCATCGTGACTATCCCGTGGACGAGTCCATCAATCCCAATTATGTGATCCCGCCCTGCACGGTTGCCGATACCCCCGAAAATCGCCGCGATTTTTCGCACTACATGAACTCGGTATCCATCGTAGATTCGTGTATGGGTCAGGTGATCGAAGCTGTCAAGGCACGCGGCATTTGGGATGATACGGTCATCGTCTTTACGACAGACCACGGACTTGCCATGCCCGGCATGAAATGTACTCTTTTTGATACCGGTGTGGGCATCTCCCTCGTTATGGCAGGCGGCGGCATCGAAAAAGGCGGCTGCCGCAGCAACATGATCTCCCACGTTGACCTTTATCCCACCTTCTGTGAGCTGTTTGGCATTCCCACCCCCGAATGGTGCTGCGGTACCAATGCGATGCCGCTGATTCGCTCTGACGAGCCTATCCGCGACTATGTATTCGCCGAGGTGAACTATCATGCCACCTATCAGCCCATGCGTATGGTTCGCGGACGGAAGTTCAAGCTCATCAAGACCTACTACGATACCTCGATCAAGTGCTACCCCAACATTGATGACTGCGCGCCGAAGGATTATCTCCTTGCATCCGAAAATTTCACCAAGGAAATGGCAGGCACCATGCTGTTCGATCTGGAATGCGATCCGATGGAACGTCAGAATCTTGCCGACGATCCAAGCTACCGTTCCGTTTTGGACGAGCTTGAGGCAAAGCTTCAAAATTGGATGAAGGAGACAAACGATCCTCTGCTCACAAGCGATCATATTCCGATGCCGGAGGGGGCAAGGATCAATATCATGACCGGCAACAGCCCGAAAGATACTGTATATATGTAAGAATTTTTCGGCTGTATGGGAAACGGCATCCGAATAGATACAATTTCAAATACGCTCATACCGTGCCGATTGCGGTGCGGTATGGGCTTTTTTATATAAAGAAGCCGAAGGGCATGTTTCTTCGCGCGGTATCATAAAATTGCATAGATCCTTTCAAAAAATCGCTCGGGAGGAAGCTATGCTGGATTTCATCAATGCGAAAATATTTGGGCCGGGACTTTGCGCCGCGGTCTTTTTGTGCGGAATTTGTCTTTTTATCAAACTGCGCCCGTTTTTCTTGACAAAACCGCGGAGGATGCTTGCGGCGCTCCGCTCGGACGCAGGGAAGACTTCGCCCATGCGCGCCATGCTTGTCGCCCTGGCGGGAACGCTGGGCGTGGGCAATATTGCAGGTGTGGCATCTGCAATTGCCATTGGTGGCGCGGGTGCGGTATTTTGGATGTGGGTGAGCGCCCTCGCCGCGCTTCCCGTCAAATATGCGGAGATCGTTTTGGCGGTCAGGCATCGCCGCTCTATGGACGGCAAATGGCATGGCGGCGCATTTTTTTACATCGCGGATCGCGGCGGAAGGCTCGCCCATGCTTTCGCTATGCTTTTTGCGATGCTGTGCCTTGCCGCCTCCTTTTTTATGGGATGCGCAGTGCAGGCGAACGCCATCGCCGTTTCCCTTGAGGATACCTTCGGCGTGCATCCGCTGGTTTGCGGAAGCCTTCTTGCCATATTCGTCCTCACTGTCATATCGGGCGGACTTTCTCGCATCTCCGCCCTCACGATGCGACTGATCCCGCTGATGAGCGGCATTTATATTCTCATGTGCGCGTGGATCTTGTTTGCCAATCTGCCGATGCTCGGTGAAATCACAAGGGAAATCGTCGTGTCCGCTTTCACGCCCGATGCCGCTGTGGGCGGCTTTTTTGGGGTGCTTACGAGCCGTGCGCTTCGCATGGGCGTAACGCGGGGGATCGTCTCCAACGAGGCGGGATGCGGAACCGCACCCATCGCCCATGCGAGTGCGGAGGTGATTTCACCTGCGGCGCAGGGCGTATGGGGGATCTTGGAGGTTTTCATCGACACCGTTGTCATCTGCTCCCTCACCGCCTACACCGTGCTAATTGCCAAACGGTATGGGATCTTTCCCGATACGGACGGCATGGCATCCGCCCTGCGTGCGCTTGATGCGTTCATTCCCCATGCGGAGGTTTTGCTCTGTGCGGCGGTGTTGATCTTTGCCTTTTGCACCGTCATCTGCTGGTTCCATTACGGCACGGAAAGTCTTGCTTTTTTGACAAAGCATCCCCTCGCGCGGCGGGTCTATATGCTTTTGTATGCCGCCGCCGCGCTCTTTGGCTGTATGATGGCCGGTGATGTGGTATGGAGCCTTTCGGATCTGCTGATTTCTGTCATGAGTGCGCTGAATATTGTGGCGGTTCTTTTAAGCGCGGATGAGGTCAAACACGAAACTGACAATTATTTTTATGCCGGAGCATATAATTTCGTGAATACGAGCATGCCAAATTTGCATTCCCCTGTTGCAAAATCCGACAAACTGTGATAAAATATAATTACAATTATATTTTAGGAGGCGTTCGCTCATTATGAAAGCATCTATGCCAAAGTCGGTTTCCTCGTTTATCTCGACGCTGATCCTTGCTGTTATGGCAGGTATCTGTATCGGCATCGGAGGCGTGGTTTACTTGTCTGTGGAAAACAGTGTCGTCGGTGCGCTGCTGTTCTCCATCGGCCTTTTGACTATCCTTGCTTTTGGCTTCAATCTGTTCACCGGCAAGGTGGGATACGCTCTTGAAAATCCGCCTGCTTATATCGGCACGCTGGCAATCATATGGTTTGGAAATTTCATCGGCACAGGCTTGATGGCGCTACTTGTGCGCTTCACGCGCGTCTATGAAACGCTTGCCCCCAAGGCGGAGACGATCGTTGCATCCAAGCTGACAGATACGCCCGTCAGCATTCTGCTGCTTGCCATTGGCTGCGGTCTTTGTATGTACATCGCTGTGGAACAGTACAAAAAGCAGGAAGGTATGCTTCGCTGTCTGTTTGTCATTTTTCCGGTGATTGTATTCATCCTCTCCAAGCTTGAGCACGTGATCGCAAATATGTTCTATTTTGCATTGGCGGGCAGTTATGTAGACGTGCCCGTGAATACGTTTTTGTATCTTCTTGTGATGACCGTCGGCAATTCCATTGGCGGTCTGCTCATTCCCGCGGTGAAAAAGCTGACGGATAGCCTCAAATAAGCCTTCCGTTGCAGTTATTTTGCGTGAGAAAATCAATTTCGTTTGAAAGGCGAGAGCAGGTCTGCTCCCGCCTTTTTTCTTGCGTCAAAAAGGCGCAGGATTTTCGGCTGTTTGCCATTTAATTTCTTTCCACAACAAAATTGTCTATGGGCAGGAAATATTTAGACAGTTTCATCTCTTGACAGCCGTTATCTGATGTGGTATAATATTATGAAACAAAAGGATATTCATGGAGGTATTGCTATGCAAACAAAATCGGCATATTTGATTCTGGAAAACGGCATGGTATTTAACGGAAAATCCTTCGGATATGCGTCCGAGGCTTCCGGCGAAATCGTATTCACCACCGCTATGACCGGATACCTTGAAACCCTTACCGATCAAGGGTACTATGGCCAGCTTGTCGTTCAAACATTTCCGTCTATTGGAAATTATGGCGTGATTTCCCAAGATCTCGCAAGCAAAGGTGTTTCTCCTGCCGCATACATAGTCAGAGATATATGTCAAGAACCTTCTAATTTTAGATGCGAAGGTGCTCTTGACGTTTTTTTGAATGAAAATAAGGTCGTTGGTATTTATGACATCGACACGAGAAAGCTCACCCGCGTTCTTCGCACGCAGGGAACCATGCGCGCCAAGATCACGATGGAATTGCCAACAGATATCGAAGCGATCAAGGCAGAGCTTGCCTCCTTAAAGGCACCAAACGCAGTGGCAGCCGTTACCTGCAAGGAGGTATCCACCCGCACGCCGGAGCAGGTGAAGCATCGCACGGTCGTTTGGGATTTCGGTGCATCCGACAGCATCGCCGACGAGCTTTTTGCCCGCGGATGCGAGGTGATCACCGTTCCTGCCGACACCTCCGCTGCCGATATTCTTGCTTATAATCCCGATGGCGTTGTTCTGTCCTGCGGTCCCGCGGATCCCATGGCAAATCCGGCTATCATTACGGAAATTTCAAAGCTCTCCGAAAAGAAGGTGCCGCTGTTTGGCATCGGCATCGGTCATCTCATGCTGGCAGTTTCTCAAGGCGCCGTCAGCGAAAAGATGCTGCACGGTCATCGCGGCGGACAGCCCGTCATCCGCGAGAGTGATAAGCGTGTATTCATCACCTCGCAGAATCATGGCTATGTATTGAAAGCCGATGCGCTCCCCGAGACGGTGGAGATCAGCTACCGCAACGGCAACGATGGCTCGGTGGAGGGCGTCATTTACAAGAATCTTCCCGCATTTTCCGTACAGTTCCAACCCGGAACGGCAGGCGGACCCTCTGCAACGGATTTCCTGTACGACAATTTCATTGACATGATGGCGTAAGAACAAGGAGGAATTAGAATGCCGCTTAGAAAAGATATAAAAAAAGTAATGGTTATCGGCTCCGGTCCGATCGTCATCGGTCAGGCTGCCGAATTTGACTACGCAGGCACACAGGCGTGCCGTGCGCTGAAGGAGGACGGACTTGAGGTCGTTCTCGTAAACTCCAATCCTGCAACCATCATGACAGACAACGCCATGGCGGATGCGGTTTATATTGAGCCGCTGACACTGTCCACCATCAAGCGTATCATCGAAAAGGAGCGTCCCGACAGCCTGCTGTCCACGCTGGGCGGTCAGACGGGTCTGACTCTGTCCATGCAGCTTGCCAAGGAAGGCTTTCTTGAAAAAATGGGCGTTCAGCTGCTGGGCGCACGTCCCGATACCATCGACAAGGCGGAGGACCGCCAGATGTTCAAGGACACCATGATGAAGATCGGTCAGCCTTGCATTCCTTCGCTGGTCGTCAACGATCTTGCTTCTGCGCTGGATTTTGCTCATGCCAATGGCTATCCGCTGATCATCCGTCCCGCGTTTACACTGGGCGGCACCGGAGGCGGCATTGCAAATAATGAGGAAGAATTTATTGAAATCACCAACACCGGTCTGAACGCATCGCCGATTCACCAGGTACTGATCGAGAAGTGCGTCTCCGGCTGGAAGGAAATCGAATTTGAAGTTATGCGCGACAGCGCGGGCAATGTTATCACCATCTGTTCCATGGAAAACGTGGATCCCGTCGGTGTGCATACCGGCGATTCCGTGGTTGTGGCTCCCGCTGTAACCCTTTCCGAGAAGGAATATCAGATGCTTCGCTCCGCCGCCCTGTCCATCATCGACGAGCTGCAGATTGAGGGCGGCTGCAACTGCCAGTTCGCACTTCACCCCGAAAGCTTTGAATACGCGGTTATCGAGGTCAATCCCCGCGTGTCCCGTTCCTCTGCTCTTGCATCCAAGGCGACGGGCTATCCGATTGCCAAGGTTGCGGCGAAGATTGCCATCGGCTATACGCTGCCCGAGATCCTCAACGCCGTTACCGGCACCACTTACGCATGCTTTGAGCCGACCATCGACTATGTGGTTGTCAAGTTCCCCAAGTGGCCCTTCGACAAGTTCGTTTACGCAAAGCGTACCCTCGGAACACAGATGAAGGCAACGGGCGAGGTCATGGCAATCGGCACCACCTTTGAGCAGGCAATCATGAAAGCTGTTCGCGGCGTTGAAATCGGCATGAACAGCCTTTCCCATAAGAAATATCGCGAGCTGACCGATGAAAGCGTGGCTGCGCGTCTGCACAATGTGGACGATGAGCGCCTGTTCATCATATACGAGGCAATGCGCCGCGGTACCTCCATCGACGAGATTCATTCTATCACGATGATCGACGAATGGTTCCTCTCGAAGCTTGCAAATCTCATCAGAATGGAGCGTGCACTGGCGGCAGGCGAGATTTCGAAGGAGCTTTATCATGAGGCAAAGAAGCTCGGCTTCCCGGACAAGCTCATCGAGGAGTTAAGCGGCAATGCGCTGCCCGCAGGCATGCACGAGAGAGCCGTTTACAAGGTGGTTGACACCTGCGCAGCTGAATTCTCCGCAAATACTCCCTACTTCTACTCTACCTACGATGAGGAGAACGAAGCCGAAGAGTTTATCAACGAGCACAAAGACCCGAACAAGAAGACCGTTATCGTATTCGGTTCCGGCCCCATCCGTATCGGTCAGGGCACCGAGTTCGACTATGCATCGGTTCACTGCGTATGGTCGCTCAAGAAGGCCGGCTATGATGTAGTCATCGTCAACAACAACCCCGAAACGGTTTCCACCG
>JAZTWJ010000075.1:0-8075 GCA_045635785.1 Candidatus Flemingiibacterium sp. | reverse complement strand
AGGCAGATGCGCCGCTTATCACCACCCAGTGCATCCGTGTGCCTGTTACCGATGGTCACACCGCGGCTGTATTCGTAAAATTCAAAAATAAGCCCACCAAGGAAGAGATCCTCAAGGCATGGGCAGACTATTCCGGCAAGCCGCAGACGCTGGAGCTTCCCCATGCTCCCAAGCAGTTCATCCACTATTTTGAGGAAGACAACCGTCCGCAGGCAAACCTCGACCGCAATCTCGAGGGCGGCATGGCGATCTCCCTTGGCAGACTGCGTGAAGATACGCTGTTTGACTATAAATTTGTGGGACTTTCCCATAATACTCTCCGCGGCGCGGCAGGCGGCGCGGTTGAAATCGCGGAACTTCTCTACCGCGAAGGCTACCTTTATTGATTTTTACCGCAAGGGATTGGGTGCGCTGTGCCTAATCCCTTGCTTGTAGCAGCCGCGTGCTGCCGACGTGGGAGGAACCGTCTCAAACGCCGAAGTTCCGCCACAGGAATCTCAATTCCTCCGGCTGCGCGAAGCTTCGTTATCCCCTAAAATAAACCCACACCCAAACTGAAAGGAACTAAAAAATGAAAAAGCAGGACATCCTCATCGTAGGCGGCGGCGGACGTGAGCATACCATAGCCGCTACCTTGGCGAAATCCCCTCGCTGCGGTAAGCTCTACATGGCGCCCGGCAACGGCGGAACCGCAGGTATCGCCGAGAATCTTCCCATTAAAGCAACCGACATTGAAGGCGTCATTCGTGCCGCAAAGGAAAAGAATGTCGATCTCGTATTTGTGGCACCCGATGATCCGCTGTACATGGGCATGGTTGATGCGCTGGAAAAGGCAGGAATCCGTGCTTTCGGTCCGAGAGCAAATGCTGCAATCATCGAAGGCTCCAAGGTTTTTTCCAAGCATCTTATGAAGAAATACGGCATTCCCACAGCGGCTTACGAGGTGTTCGAAAGCTCTGCTGATGCCATTGCATACATCAAAGAAAAGGACACCTTCCCCGCAGTCATCAAGGCGGAAGGCCTTGCGCTAGGCAAGGGCGTTATCATCGCCGAGGATATGGCTGCCGCCGAAGCGGGCGTGCATGAGATCATGGACGAAAAGGCGTTCGGCGATGCGGGCAATCGCGTGGTCATTGAGGAATTTCTCACAGGCCCCGAGGTATCCGTTCTGGCTTTCACCGACGGCAAAACCGTGGTTCCCATGGTATCCGCGCAGGATCATAAGCGCGCCTATGACCATGACAAGGGACCGAATACGGGCGGCATGGGCACATTCTCCCCCAGCCGTATCTATACAGATGAAATTGCAAAAACCTGCATGGAGCAGATCTTTAAGCCTACTATCGCCGCTATGGCAGACGAGGGACGGCCATTCAAGGGCGTCATTTACTTCGGCTTGATGATCACCGCAAGCGGAGCGAAGGTCATCGAATACAACGCGCGCTTCGGCGATCCCGAAACGCAGGTGGTGCTTCCCAGACTGAAGACCGATCTGCTTGATATTATTGATGCGGTCATCGACGAAAAATTAAGCGAGCTGACCATCGAATGGGAGGACAATGCCTGCGTCTGCGTGGTTGCGGCATCGGGCGGTTATCCCGTTTCCTATCAAAAGGGATTCGAAATCACGGGACTTGATTCCATGCCCGAGGACATCATGGTTTACCATGCGGGCACGGACATCGTTGACGGGAAGCTCGTCACCGCGGGCGGACGTGTGCTCGGCGTGGTGGCAAAGGGCGATGATTTGGACGCGGCGATTGCACGCGCATATGAGGCGATGGCGTATGTCAAATTTACGGATATGCACTTCCGCCGCGATATTGGAATCAAATGAACGAACAGAAAAATATTGATCTGCTGTCTCTGATCGAGGCACGCATGCCGAAATTTTCCAAGGGTCAAAAGCAGATCGCGGCGTATATTCTCGCCCATTATGACAAGGCTGCTTATATGACCGCGGCGAAACTCGGCGCTCTGGTAGGGGTTTCGGAATCCACAGTTGTACGCTTTGCATTGGAGCTGGGGCTGGACGGATACCCCGAGCTACAGCATTCCCTGCAGGAGCTGATCCGCACAAAATTGACCACTTTGCAGCGCATCGAAATTACCAACACTCGCATCGGTGACGCGGATCTTCTTGAAAAGGTGCTTGTCTCCGATATCGAAAAGATCAAGGATACCCTTGACCAAATTGACCGCGACAGCTTCAATTCGGCGGTGGATGCGCTTGCACGCGCAAAAACGATCTACATCATCGGTATGCGCTCGTCCAGCTCGCTGGCGAACTTCCTCTATTTCTATCTCAACTTGATTTTCCCCAGCGTAAAGCTGGTACGGACGACCTCCGGCTCGGAAATTTTCGAACAGATCCTGCGTATTTCCGAAAGCGATGTGATCGTTGGCATCAGCTTCCCGCGCTATTCCAAGCGCATCATCAATGCTCTTGAATACGCGAAATCCGAAAAGGCGCATGTCATTGCCCTGACCGACAGCGCAAAATCGCCGCTGGCTGCCCATGCGGACGATCTGCTTTTGGCAAAGAGCGATATGGCTTCTTTTGTGGATTCGCTGGTTGCGCCGCTCTCCATCATCAATGCGCTGATCGTTGCCATCGGCAAGAAAAAGCAGGATGAGGTGGCGCGCACCTTTGAAAAGTTGGAGAATATCTGGGACGAATACGAGGTTTACGAAAAATCGCATGGACAATAACAAGGTTGCTGTCATCGGAGGCGGCGCTGCAGGCATGACCGCGGCGATCTTTGCGGCGGAGGCGGGTGCTTCCGTCACAATCTTCGAAAGGAACGATCGTCTTGGCAAAAAGCTTCTGATCACGGGCAAGGGCAGATGCAACATTACCAACAATTCCGATATTAACACGCACATCGAAAATACGCCCCGTAATCCGCGCTTTCTTTATACGGCGCTCAACCGTTTCTCTCCGCAGGAGGTCATGGCGTTTTTTGAAGATCTTGGCGTTCCGCTGAAAACCGAGCGCGGCGATCGCGTATTTCCGCAGTCGGATAAGGCGGCGGATGTTTGCGGTGCGCTGAAGCGCCGTGTGAATGCGCTGAAGATCTCCGTGATTCATGAAAGAGTCAACAAAATCCACGTTGCGGACAACCTCTTTGCGATTACAACCGAGGGCGGCAGCTATCACGCCGAGCGCGTGATCATTGCTACGGGCGGCATGAGCTATCCTCTGACAGGCTCCACGGGCGACGGATATGCCTTTGCGAAAGCGTTCGGTCACACCGTTGTTCCGCTCAAGGCATCGCTTGTGCCTGTGGAATGCGCGGAAAAGTGGGTTCGTGAGCTGATGGGCTTGTCCCTGCGGAATGTATCGCTGACCGTTTTGGAGGAATCGGGCAAGGAAGTTTATTTTGAGCAGGGCGAGATGCTGATGACGCATTTTGGTGTGTCGGGACCGTTGGTTCTGTCCGCATCCAGCCATATGACGGGGCTTCCCGGTAAAAAATATCGCTTGTCCATCGACCTCAAGCCCGCGCTGGATGAGCAGACGCTTGACAAACGCATCCAAAGCGATTTCAGCAAAAATATCAACCGCGATTTTATCAATTCGCTGGGCGAGCTTCTGCCAACCAAGCTGATTCCCGTTATCGTGCGATTGTCGGGTATTCCCGAGCGCAAAAAGGTGAATACGGTCACCCGTGAGGAACGGCTTAAACTTGTCAGACTGCTGAAGGCATTGCCGCTGACGGCGATGAAATTCCGCCCAATTGATGAGGCGATCATCACCTCGGGCGGCGTTTCTGTCAAGGAGATCTCGCCAAAAACCATGGAGTCGAAGCTGGTGTCCGGGCTGTATTTTGCGGGCGAGGTCATCGACGTGGATGCCTATACGGGCGGCTTCAATCTGCAGATCGCTTTTGCCACCGCAAGGCTTGCGGGCGAGAGTGCGGCAGAATAATAGGATCAAAATAGGATAAATATCTGAAAGGAGTTCCCATGATTACGATAGCACTGGACGGTCCCGGCGGCGCGGGAAAAAGCACGCTTGCAAAACGCATCGCCGCAACCCTTAATATTCTTTATCTCGATACCGGCGCACTCTATCGAACGGTGGGCTTTCATGTAAAAAAATGCGGTGTATCGCCCGATGATGCCAAAGCGGTGGAAGCGACGCTTTCCTCCGCGAGCATTGACGTGAAGTTGATCGAAGGCGCGCAGACCGTATATTTGAACGGTGAGGCGCTGGGCGATCAGATCCGTACCCCCGAAATGAGCGAATACGCCTCCAAGGTGTCGGCAATTCCTGCCGTTCGGGCATTTCTGCTTGAAACACAGCGGGAGATCTCCCGTCGCAGCTCGGTCATTATGGACGGACGCGACATCGGAAGCGTGGTGCTTCCGAATGCCAATGTGAAAATTTATCTCACAGCTTCTGCAGAAAAGCGCGCCATGCGCCGCATGCTGGAGCTGACGGAAAAGGGCATCGCCTGCACCTTTGAGGAGGTGCTTGCCGATATGAAGGAGCGCGATCACCGCGATATGACACGCGAGATCGCACCGCTTTGCAAGGCAGAAGATGCCATTGAGCTGGATAACGGCGAGTTGACGCTTGACGGAACGGTGGAAGCGGCACTTGCCATCATCGCTGAAAAAGTAGGAAAATAGATCCAATCGGGGCAGATCGGAAGGTGCACCCTCCATATGGGACGACATAACGACTGCCCCTCATTTTCGAACAAGGAAGCATTCGCCAAGCGAATGCCACGGTCAATAATCATGAACACTTATGAGAGCCTGAAGAAGAAGCTTTCCGGATTTCTTAAATGGCTGTTTCGTATTCACATCCACGGCGCGGAAAATGAGCCTGCTGATGGAGGATACCTTGCCGCATCCAATCACATCAGCTATTTAGACGTCATTGTTGCGGCGGTGGCGCTCAAGCGGCAGATTCGCTTTATGGCGAAAAAAGAGCTGTTTTCCGTGCCGATCCTCGGACGGCTGATCACCGCACTCGGTGCTTTTCCCGTGGATCGTCGGGGAAATGCCGTTGCATCCATCAAAAAATCCATCTCTCTCTTAAAGGAGGGACATGTGGTGGGCATCTATCCGCAGGGGCATCGGTTCTCGGGAAGAAAGTTTGACACCACCCGCGGCGAAATCAAAGGCGGCGCAGCCATGGCGGTCTATCATGCAAAGTGTTCGGTGTTGCCTATCTTCATTGCCACGAAAAAGGATAGAGTGGCGCTTTTCCGCCGAATCGACATTTATGTGGGAAAACCCATTGCCTACGAGGAATTTGGCTTCGAAAAAGGCGGCAATGCGGAGTATCAGGCGGCGGCTGAACGCATTTTTGATCACATCGCCATGCTGGCGCCCCTCGAGCGCCGCTCGGAGGAAAGCTGATGGAACTGCATGTGGCAAAGTTCGCGGGCTTTTGCTTTGGTGTGAACCGCGCCGTCAAAGCGGTGGAGAAGACCTTCGAAGGGCATTATCGCACCATTCTGACGCTTGGAAAGCTCATTCATAATCCGAATTTCATCGCAGAGCTGGAGGCACGCGGTGTGCGAATCATTGACGCAGATGGCATCGAGGACGCCTTTGTTGCGGCTTCGGAGTCGAATCCCACAGTGGTTTGTACCCGCGCCCACGGAATTCCAAAGGCATTGGATGAGTGTCTTCATTCGCTGGCAATGCAGAATCCCCATTTTCATGTGATAGATTGCACCTGCCCGTATGTGAAAAAGATCCATCGCATCGCTGTTACAGAAACGGCAGAGGACATCCTGCTGTGCGTGCTCGGCGATCCGAATCATCCCGAGGTGGAGGGCATCGTCAGCTATGCAAAGGGCGCACATGTGGCTGCATCCACCGCGGATGAATTGGCGGAATTGGTAAAAACAGGAAACTACGACCAAAATAAAATGATTCTGGTGGCACAAACCACACAAAATCAAAAAGAATGGAAAAAAATTATTAAAATTTTCGAAAAACTATATACAAATGCGAAAATTTATGATACAATATGTAGTGTAACAGAAAATAGGCAGGATGAAGTCTTGAAGCTATCCCGAAAAATGGATATGATGATTATTATTGGAGGCAAGGAGAGTTCCAATACGAACAAGCTCTTTGCGATCAGTAAACAAAACCAGAATTTATCATTCTTAATTGAAGATGCTTCCTCCATTCCGCTCGAGTATGTTCAACCCCATATGAAGGTGGGAATTGCCGCAGGAGCTTCCACTCCCGGTAAAATTATTCAGGAGGTTCAAACTATTATGAGCGAGAACGAAAAAACATTTGAAGAGATGCTTGACGAAAGCATCCGCACGATCAAGAACGGCGACCGTGTCACCGGTATCATCACCTCGGTTTCCGAGAATGAGATTCATGTTGACCTTGCAGGCGTAAAGTTCACCGGCATCATTACATATGATGAGCTGACCGATGATCCTTCCGTAAAGCTTGCTGATCTGTACAAGATCGGCGACGAGATCGAAGTGAAGGTCCTCAAGGTGAATGACGCTGAGGGTACTGTACAGCTTTCTAAGAAGAAGATCGACATTGACAAGAACTGGCAGATCGTTGTTGAAGCATCCGCAAACGGTGATATTCTCAACGCAAAGATCATCGACGTTGTAAAGGGCGGCGTGATCGGTCTGTGCGACGGCGTTCGCGTATTTATCCCCGCATCCCAGTCCGGTCTTCCCAAGGATGCAGACCTCGGCGAGCTCCGCGGTCAGGAAAAGCAGGTTAAGATCATTGACATCAACGAGCAGAGAAAGCGCGTTGTAGCTTCCATCCGCGTGGTTGAGCGCGAGGCTAACAAGGCAAAGCGCGATGCTTTCTGGGCACAGGTTGAAGAAGGTCAGCAGTATCGCGGTGAGGTCAAGAGCCTCATGAACTACGGCGCATTCGTAGATCTCGGCGGCGTTGACGGCATGGTTCACACTACAGAGCTGTCTTGGAAGCGCATCAAGCATCCCTCTGAGGTTGTAAATGTCGGCGATGTTATCGACGTTGTTGTTAAGGCTGTCGATAAGGAAGCAAAGAGAATTTCTCTCACCTACAAGACCGAGGATCAGGATCCTTGGAAGATCTTCACCGAAAAGTATCAGGAAGGCGATGTTGCAACCGTTAAGGTTGTATCCCTCATGGACTTCGGTGCATTCGCAGAGGTTGTTCCTGGCGCGGACGGTCTCATCCACGTTTCCCAGATCACCCGCGAAAAGATCGCAAAGCCTGCAGACGTTCTGAACGTTGGCGACGAAGTAGAAGTTAAGATCACCAAGATCGACATGGATGCTCACAAGATCTCCCTGTCCATCAAGGCTCTGCTTGCTACCGAAGAAGCTGAAGCAGTTGAAGAAGCTGAAGCAGTTGAAGCAAACGAAGTAGCTGAAGAATCCGCAGACGCTGAATAATTTATAAAGTAACAGAGCGGCTCCGAACAATCTCGGAGCCGCTTTTCTATGTGCATAGTATTGGCAGATATTTTACAGTCGGTATTGACAGCCGACGGGGAGGGCGAAGGAAATCGCCCGTGGGAGGACCTCAAGTCCCAGCTTTTGGGCGCGGAAGATCTCTCCGTCGATGCAGATGTTGGTTTCCTCGTCCATTTCGAAGGTGATGGAGGTATCCTGCATATAAGCGCAGATCTTCTTGCCGAGACGAGTGTTGAGATAGGTGCCCTTTTTATAGGAGAGCACCAACCGAAGGAAGGTGCGGCGTGTCACTTTTTTGATCAGACAGATGTCAAGCAGACCGTCGGTCAGCGAGCTTTTGGGTGCGGAGTGGAAGCCACCGCCGCACCATCCGCCGTTTGCGGCGGACACCAGCTGAAATTCACGGCGAGTCGCGCTTCCGTCAGAGCGTCTGACGGTGATCGTTTTTCCCTCATTTTTCTTAAGAAGGAGCAGCACGGCGCCGATATATGCGAGGCTTTTCGGGAAGAAGGGCTTTTTCTTCAATTCCGCCGCTTTGGCGGCAGTCTCGCAGTCGAAGCCGATGTTGATCATGTTGATGGCAAAATGCGTTTTTTCGCCGAAGGTGCAGGCATAACAGTCCAGCTCAATGGCATCGGCAAGAAGCTGCTTGGTGAT
>JAZTWJ010000074.1:0-25553 GCA_045635785.1 Candidatus Flemingiibacterium sp. | reverse complement strand
AGCAAGGATCAGCAGACCGCAAGTGTTACGGATTGCAGATTCGTAAAGGTTCTGAGCCGCATACTGCGTATCCAGAGTCTTCGGAATCGCAATGATATCGGGCATGAGCACCATGGACGCCTTGGTAAAGAAGATGGTCGTATAGAAGTTATCCGTCCACTGCCACGAGAAGGCAAACAGGAAAATGGTGATCATCATCGGAACGGAAAGCGGGAGAATGATCTGAAGGAACGTTCTGAAAATACCGCTGCCGTCGATGTATGCGGATTCTTCCAGCTCATCCGGCACACCGCGGAAGAACTGACGCATCATAAAGATGTACAGACCGTTCTTAAACGCGAGACCGCCGAGCGAAAGAAGCGCAAGTGGCCAATAAGAGTTGATCAAGCTGATCGAGGTGAATGGCAGAATGTTTATGCTGTCTATCACACCACCGCCGAGCAGATTGAAGATTCCGAGAATATCGAAGAATCTGAACTTCATGAACATGGACAGATGGAGCGTTCTGTGAGGAACGACCATCGTGAACACAACAAGGAAGAAGATCAGCTTGTTGCCCTTGAACTTAAACTTTGCCAAGCCGTAGCCTATGACGCAGCACATAAATGTCTGAATCAAGCCGCAAAGCAAGGAAAGCGTGAAGGTGTTGAGAAGGGCTGTGAAATATTTGTTTTCACTGATGATCGCCTTATAGGTGTCCAACGTCGGGTATTTCGGAATCAGCTTAACCGTTACATCAACAAAGTCTTCGCGTCCCATGAAGGAACCGGAGATCTTTGCGAAGAACGGGAAGAGAATGACATAAGAGATACCGAGGAGAAGCACGAATCTAAAGATTACATAAACAACATTGATCAAGAATCTTACATTCAGATACTTACTTTTCAGACGCTCCTTCAGAGGGGTTCTTTCAAACTCAACTCTGATCTTATTCTTGCTCTCCTTCATGATGCGGGGAGCCTGTGGTGCCTGTTGAGAATTCATTTATTTCCCTCCTTAGTCGCGTTTTTGGTAGAAGACGTATGCGCTGAGCACAGCTGCAACGAGTCCTATGATGATGAGAACGATGAGGAAGTAGATCCAAGACATCGCGGAGCTGAGCACGTTACCGCCGGGCTGGTCGTAGATACCGGAAATGTAACTCATTACGCTGTTGGACTGCGCTGTGAACGAGTCAATGACCGTATATACCGAGTTAACAAGTATCATCGGGCTGATCATCGGGAAGGTGATCTTCCAGAAGGTTTCCCATGCGGTTGCACCGTCAATATCGCAGGACTCGTAGATTGCGGGAGAAATAGACTGGAGACCTGCAAGATAAATCAGCATCTGTACACCGGAACGGTTAATAATGTCGTAGATGTTGTTAACCATCGTTACAACGTAAGTAACCAGCTCGGTACCAACTGCCATGTTTGCGAAGAGTCGCTCAATATCCACGACCGAAAGGATATCTCCGGTGGTATCCATTCCGGAACCGTCCTCGATACCGCCCTCGGATTCCATGTAATCGAGCATGGTGTTCGCCTGGTCGATCTGGTCAATGATACCGGTTGCGATGATAACGGGGATGAAGAAGATTGCACGGAATGCTGCACGTCCTACGAAGTTCTGGTTGAGCAGAACCGCGATAAAGAGCGAGAAGATAACGATTGCGGGGATATCGAAGATGAGCTGTTGAATACCCGTCGTCAACGTCTGAACAAAGTTGGGGTCTACAAAGAGAGCATTCTGGTAGTTTTCCCAACCGACGAAGTTCAGGGTATAGCCGCCTCCGCCGCCGATGATAATCTTATTAAAGCTATACTTGATAGAGTCGATTATGATCGGAAGATAGATGATAACAAAGCTAAGGACGAACGGCATAACGAAGAACCAGCCGCCGCGTGCCTTTTTCTTGTCAAGAGAGGCGCCGCGTTTACGTCTTTTAGGCGTATTTACATTGGTAAGCTTTACATCGCTATTCATTACTTTACACCTCTCCTTTCTTATTTAACCTTTACGAAACCAAGTGCGCCAACGGTATGGGTCTTGCCGCCGTCATTGACTGTGATCTCAAAGTTGTTGTAGTTCAGGATGAACGAAGTTCCGCCCTCGTATGTAACCTTAATAATTCTACCGTCGTCGGAGGTGTACTTGGTATATTCATAGCCTTCCTCAACCTCAACAACCGGTACCTCTTCGGGTACGAACACGATGGGATTGTACTCTTCGCCCTTCAGCTCTGCGAGACGCTTGCCCAGCTTTTCAGCCAGTTCAGCCTTCTCTTTGGCGAGCTTTTCTGCTTCAGCCTCAGCTTTTGCAAGCTCCTCGGCTGCTGCCTTATCTGCCTCAAGCTCTTCAGCAGTGGGCACGCGCTCACCGATAAGGAACTTGTGGTCGATAATCTGCTTGTTCTGCAGGCCTGCAAGTGCTTCGTTCAGCGTTTTGTAGATCTCGATCATATCCTCGTACCAAATGTCGTAGGATACGGAGTAATAACGCTGGAACTCAACGTCTTCCTTGAGAAGCTGCGTGTTCTGCATAGAAAGCGTAAAGTACATTGCCGAGCCGTTTTCGATTGCCTTCAGAACCTCGTAATGTGTATCACCTGCCATGTTAATGGGGGTACCGGTGAAGTTCACGCAACCATGGAGAACCATACCAACAAAGGGAATTGCTTCACTTGCGCGGGAGAATCGGCTGGAGTCAACCGATACACCGAGGATATGGTCTGCATAGGGGAATACATAGGCATTACCGCCCTCAGTCATGACATTCTGATAGGTCTCGTTGAGGTTAGCCAGGAGCTCTGTTGTGAAGCCCTTGTTATCCTCGCGGTTGTACGGCTCATCCTCGTCAAAGTCGGAGTTCAGGTCGGTACCAAGAGTAGCAACCGATACACCGTTCGGCGAAAGTGCGCTAAACGAAGCGGAGAACTTATCAAAGAGATAGTCATATACAGAAGGAGAAACTGCCAGAGCAAAACCTCTGCTGAAGGACTGAAGCGTCGAATCGTAATGACGCTTGGTGGTATAACGGTCGTCCATGGTCTTAACAAGATGATCGCCCATGGAGATGCCGTCAAACATCTTGAAGCTGCCGACATTTGCGAAGTCGAAATCAGGATATACGCCAATGCCATTGGAGTTTGCGTAAGATACGAAGTCAGTAAAGCCCTTATCATCGCCTACAACCTTTTCGAAATCAACCTTGGTAGGAGCGACGTCGTTCATACCGCCGTTTGCGAAACCGGTAAGCTTGTAGTTGATGTTGGTGATGCCTGCTTCGGAAAGCTTGGTGTACATTTCCTTCAAGTCGTCGAATGTGGTCAACGGCTTGAGGACCTCGATCGGCATGGAGAGGATTCTCTCAACGGTCTGAATGCAACCGAAGGATTCGATGTACAGCGGAATGCTGTCATTCACTTCGGTAAACTCGGTCAGAATGCCCTGCTTGATGAGATACTCTCTGTATGCCTTTGCCATACCGACATAGCTTGCCTCGTAAGCGTTCTTTTCACCGAGCATTACGTACTTGATACGATAGCTGCCGGTGTACTTACGGTCGGAAACAACGGTGTAGGTTGCGTTCTGACCGACAGAGATCGCTTCTGCGAGGTTGTAGGTATCCTTAGGTCTGGGATAGAAGGTGGTAAAAACGGTGTTATACTCGTGAACAGATCCGCCGTGTTCGGTAGAAATGTGTGCAAGTGCGTCACCTTCTTCGATGATTGCTACAAATGCATTCTCGCGCTTGGGAATTTCATTGCCTTCCGCGTCGAGCTTGGGGATGTAGGTCGTTGTCTTTTCACCTGTGGTGGGGTTGACAGTGACCATGGGAGTGGAAGATTCATAGACGCCGTAAACGGGAAGTCTCATGGTTTCTCTGTGCTGACTGCCAACTTCCTGGTATGCGTAGTCCTCGCCATACAGCTTACCGGTAAGGGTAAGAGGCTGAGATCCAACATCTTCAAAACGGATCAGCGTACCGGAACCGTCGGGGATGAAGGTGTAACCGTTGAAGTCAGACGAACCTGCTCCAAAATAAGGAAGCATGGAGATGTAGGTCAGCTGGAACGCGCTCTCGTCAAAACGGATGCCGTTTGCCGGAAGACGAACGTCAAGGTTGCCGTCTTCATCAAGGGTGTATTCCAGAGAAAGTCTGAACAGAACCGGTGCCTTATCGCTACCTACATAGTTGGTAATGGTATGGTCCTCTTCCAGCGTTTCGAAGGTATACTCGGGGCAATAGGTCTTGATGTAGGCTTCCATCTGATCCTTCTCACGCTCTGCAGCAGTCGGGTCCCATACATAGATCGCCATTTCGCGGCAGATCGGGAATGAGGCTTCCAATTCGCGCTTGCCGCGCTCGGTCAAGGTCGGATCGAAGGGATCCTTCAACTCGTAGTACGCTTCCAACTGTCTCATAGCTCTGGTGTCTTCGGGGAAGTTTGCTTTGATCAGCTCTTCGAAGCGCTCGCGCTTGATCTGGATCGGAAGGAGCTTACGGGTTTCCATACGACCCATTGCGTACTCAACGCGCACACCGTTTTTGATCTTCTTAACCTTGATCTGACCTCTTGCACAAGCTTCCTTGAAGCTGTTGACCTCGATCTCGGCGTCGTTGTCAGTGTACTTGATGATGATCTGGGAAAGAAGCTCTTCCTTAATCGTATCGGAAGCGTTTGCCTGAGATACATCATAGGGATTGGAGAAAAGGATCTGTCCTGTTACCTTGTTTCTGTATGCAATCTCACCGGATACAGGCTCAACATAAAGCTCATAGTTGCCTTTTTCAAGGTACTTTGTCATAGATGCGAGCTTTTCTTCGGGGGATGCATAGAACTGATACACATAGTCAATGGTGGGCAGTCCGGTTTCTTCATCCAAGCCGGGAACAATTTTCTTGATCGTCGGTTCTTCAGTAGCCGGTTCTTCAGTAGCCGGTTCTTCAGTTGCCGGTTCTTCAGTTGCCGGCTCTTCAACTTCAGCAGCGGTGTCACCGGCATAGACCGGAAGTGCTGCTGTGAGCAATCCAAGGACCATAACAACAGTCAGGAATGCTGATAATAATCTGATTTTTTTCATTTACTATAACTCCTATCCTGTTATTACATTCGATACGTGATTTCGGTGATGATGCCGGAAATGAAGCTTACGATCTTAGCAAGCAGCGTGGAGAACAGAACACCGATAAACATGATCAGCGCCATACCCACGATGGTACCAAGAGAGGTAAGTACGTTCTTGGAGAACGTGTAGTCATGTGTTACCATCATGCCGAAGAAGATCAGCAGACCTGCCCATACAAAAGCGATGGAAACCAAAAGATTGATAATGGTTGCTTCGCTTGCGACAGAGAAGTTGGAGATGATAACAGAGGGGATGACAAGAATCGGAATCGGGATGATTGCATAGCAGGTAGCTACGAAAATATCCTTGAAGCTTCCCTCGCCGTCGAACAGGGTGGTGAGACACCAGTTTGCGACCGACCAAAGCAGAACAGGCACCAAAACGGCAGTGATCTGAATGAAGATGGTCGAGAAGCCCTGACGAGGATTGAAGATGTAGCCCGTACCGACTGCCTGGTAGTAGAAGGCAATAACTGCAAGACCGAGCCATACAAAAGCTGCACGGACAGATCCGCGGTATTCATGCTTCAGATCCCAAAAGCCATCGAAGGGATGCAGAATAAGGTGGTTACCGTAGACAAGCTCTTCCCAGAAGGTCTTGCGACCCACTTTGAGCTGCGTCTTCTTGTTGAGCTTTGCTGCATACTTGTTAAAGAGAACGAACAGCACAACACAAACAATTGCAACGATGGGAATCAGCATAATGTACTTAGAGATCCATTCCTTTCTGATTTCCTTGAAGGATTCGGAATAGTTCGTCGTGTCGTATGCTGCCTTGAAGTAATCAAGGGATTCTTCATACTCTGCGCTTCTGTACAAGGATTTACCAATACCGATGTACGCAGTGTCGAAGTTGTTGTTACGCTTCAGAATTTCAGTCCAATAGTCGATGCTCGTGTCGTAATTACGCTCATTTGTATTTCTGAGCGCATCGATCAGCAGATCGCCGTATTCGGTACGTCTGAATACAGAGATGTTGTCTGCGGTCTTGTCAAGAATCAGAATATCATCTTCCAGATAAGCAATTGCTTCGACAGACTGAATGTTACCGAGCTGCATGCCGGAGTCGCCGAAGATGAAGAGCAGGTTGCCGTCTTCATCATAGGTGTAAATCTTGGAACGTTTTTCGTCGATGATGGACCAGGTTCCTTCCGGACCGATTGCCGCGTCGATGATCTTGGAGGGACCGGCAATGGTTGCAGTGGATGCAGTGGAGACATTAACTTCACCGCCGGGACCGAAGAAGCCGTTACGCTTCATGATGTCCACACCCGCGGTATTGAGCTTTTTAACAGGAGAGTAGGTGCCTTCCTTGCTCGTGATCGCATTCTGCTGAGAGGTGGCATCCTTGATTACGATGGTAGCGTAAATAAATCCATCTTCATCAATGGTAAGGTTGTTGAACTCCGTAGAGATATACTGCTGGGAGAGTTTTCTCTGCTCCTCGGTCTGGAAGTTTCTCCAGAGGACGGTCAGAGCATCAATAACAACCTTCTGCGCGCCGATAAAGCCCTGGAATTCGCCCTCTTCATTGATTGCAATGACACCCATGTAGGTGGTGGACGAAACGACATAGATTCTGCCGTAAGCATCGACTGCAACAGCAACCGGCTTATAGATGGAGCCGGCAGGGAATACATCGTCATCAGGCTCTTCAATAACCTTAAAGAAGGAACCGTCGCGCTCGAACATAACGATACGGTTATTATCGGTATCCGCTACGTATATCTTTTCGTCGGTAACAAAAACGCCGGAGGGTGCCTTGAGGGAATCCGGAACGCCGTTTTCGTTCACGAAGTTGTTGATGTAGAACTTCAATTTGAAGTATCTGTCAAGAACAACGATACGATTGTTTTTTGCGTCAGCAATGTAGACGTTGTTGTCCTTGTCTACAACGAGGTCGCGGGGGTCATCAATCGCGGGGGAAACACCCATATAATTGGAATCGATCTGTCTGTCCGGCACATAGGCATCGGGAGACATGAGAGCGAAACCGTCAATGGAATATGTATATGTGGAATAAGGCGTGATCGCGCCAACCGGAATGCATGATACCATCAGTACGATGCAAGCCATGAGGGCAAGAATTTTTGTAAATTTATTCATCTTTACCCTCCTTAATCCTTCATACCGGACGAACCCATCGTCTCAATGATGTTACTCTGCGAAATGATGAAGACGGTGATCGGCACAGCCATCATAATAACCTGTGCTGCCGCGCCCGCACCCGCACGTGCAATACCGCCGGTAACGATCTGGTTGATTGCATAGTTGAATGTCTTGAGCTGCTCGGAATAGATGTAAATGGAGTTACCTGCGTTCCACAGACCCTGGAAAGAGTAGATGATGAGGGTCAGCCAAGCGGGCTTAACCATCGGCATCGCAATGTGGAGGAAGGTATAGAATTCGGAAGCGCCGTCGAGTCTGGAGGACTCAAGAACCGTATCCGGAACGGCGGTCTCCATGAAGTTTCTCATGAGGTACAGACCAAGGGAGGTACACCAAGCGGGAACAACCAGTGCCAGATAGGTGTCAACCCAGTGGAGAGTAGCCATGGTAAGGAAGTTTGCAATACCGGTAACGGTTGCATGGAACATCAGAGAGAGGACGATCATCTCGAACATCCACTTTCTGCCGGGGAAGTTAATCTTCGCAATCGCATAAGCTGCGAGGGAGGAGAAGACCAGGTTACCCGCGGTTCCGACAACGGAAATGAATACGGTATTGAAAATATAACGGGAGAACGGAACCCAAGAGGTGCTCATGAGTCTGAACAGGTCAGAGAAATTCTTGAGCGTAGGGCTCACAACGTAGAAGCGCGGAGGATACATCCAAAGTTCATCAAGCGGTTTCAGAGCCTGCATGATAACATAAAGCATCGGCAGAAACATGAAAGCACCCATGATGATGAGCATCGTATTGATGCCAATGTCGCCACCAACCGAACGGTTGAGGACAACTTTGTGTTTTCTGGTTCTTAATCTTGCCATCTTTATTGTCCCACCTTCGATAATAATCTCTTAACAACCATGTTTGAACCCACCATGATGATAAACAGAATAACTGCGATCGTGGAGGAGTAACCAACCTCGAAACGCTGTCCACCGTAGTCCTCAAGATGGTGCATGATCGTGTGTGCTGCGTAGCCAACGGACGGGAAGCCGGCAAGCGCGGTAACGACAGAACCGAAACCGAACGAACCGGTAATACTCATAACCGCACCGAACATCAGCTGAGGCTTCATGGTCGGCAAGGTGATGTACCAAAGCTCCTGCCATCTGTTTCTTACACCGTCAACAGCGCCTGCTTCGTAAAGCGACTTGTCGATGGTCTGAAGACCTGCGATAAAGGAAAGGAACGAGGTACCAAGGGATGTCCAGAGTGCAACTACGATACAAAGGGGCATAACGTAGGATTCATTCTGGAACCAAAGCACAGGAGCATTGATGATGCCGAACTCCATCAGCCATGCATTTACATAACCGTAGGAGTCACCGGAGAAGAGAACGCTCCAAATGAGGTATACGGCACCGGAAATGGACGGTGCATAGAAGACAAGGGTAACAATTGCACGGATTCTCGGAGAAAGTTCATTGATGAACCAAGCAACGAGAAGAGAAATTAAGTAGGATACAGGACCGGTGATTGCTGCGAATACGAGTGTATTCTGGCAAGCGGTCATAAAAATGTCATCGTCAAGGAACAGTCTGATGTAGTTATCCATGAAGACGGGCTTCGGTGTTTCGAGGAGGTTGAACTCTGTGAAACTGAGGATAATAGACAGACCGACAGGCCATACGGTGAAGATCAGGAAGAGGATCATGAAAGGCGCGATCATCAGATAAGCAACCTTATTGCGACCCATTTCCTTCAGTGTCCACTGCAGTTTGGTCATATCCTTACGCGATGTCGGCTTCGGCTTTGCAGCCATTGCCGCTGCATTTTGTGACATAGCTTTTTCTCCTTATTACAGATTTTGTTTTCCTGATTCGATCGATCCCGCTTGATCCCTCGCGAGGACCAAGCGGTCTCGTTTTTGGCAGGAAGAATTAAATTTACTTTGTTGCACCTGCGGCAGCTTCTTTTTCGCGCTTTTCAGCAAGGGTCTCGCCAAGCTCCAGCGTTTCGAGGTCGAACTCTTTACGCTTTCTGGTGATTTCCTTGTTGATATCATCAACGTAGCTCAGAAGGCCTTCAACAGGATCGGCATGATTATTATAAGCATCGAGGAATGCGAAGCCTACATAACGGTCGATGATGTAACCACCGGGCATTTCGGGAATGGTTGCGAGGTTGTTGTACTGAGCAAGAATGTTTTCAAGCTCGGTAGAGGACCACGGCATGGATTCAAGTGCTTCCTTGTTCGCGGTCGCATACATCGCACCCTGACCAACGACTGCAACCATCTCGTTTGCGTAACGGGACTGTGAATCAGCGGTGGTGTACCAGTCCATGAATCTCCAAGCGTTTTCCTGCTTTTCGCAGCCCGCCATCATGATCATAGAGGTTACACCGGAAATTGCGGTGTTGTTGATATTACCGTCTTCATCTTCATAACCGATAACCGGTACAAACTCCCACAGGTCGCGAATTTCGGTTGCGAAAATCGAGAGCTGGTTGTAGGTACCGACATAGTCTGCGAAACCGATCGGCATTTCGCCGGTTCTGAAGCGGTTTGCAAATTCATACTGTACCGGGAACGAATACTGTGTAAAGAAGGAGCAAAGCTCATCAAATGCTTCCAAAGCAAGGTTGGAGTCGAGATTGATTCTCATACCGTCGTCCGCATAAAGCTCGCCGCCTCTCTGATAGAGGAACAGCTGAAGTCCGCCGTAGTTAGACGGAATGCCAACCTGCATATTATTATATTGTAAGTAAGGAACCGCAGCCATCAGATCTGCCCATGTCTTGGGAATATCAATACCAAGCTCAGCAAGGATGTCCTTGCGGTAGAACAGCATGGAGAAGGACTGGGTCTCGGGCAAGCCGTAGGTCTCGCCGTAAAGCGAAAGCGGAACGGTTGCAGAGGGGGAGAATCTGGAAATAACTTCATCAAATGTATCGAAGTCATTCAGAGGAAGTACTGCGTTTCGAATTGCGTACTGTACCGGGATGCCCTGGCCGTTCTGAAGAGCGACATCGGGACCGGTTCCCGAAAGCGTTGCAGGAAGCAGTGTACCGCCCGCAACCAGTCGGATGTTTGCACCGATATTCGTGTTGGAGGTGAAGTAGTTATCCACCATGGAGCGGATAACCTGCGCCTGGTCACGACCACTGGAAACCCAAACATTGATAACGTCTTCTTCCGCAAGCTCAACGGTTGCACCGAGGTTGGAATAGTCGGTGAAGAAGGACATTACAAAGGAACTGATTTCGAACCAAGCAGCTTCAAAGAAGTTTGCTTCTGCCTTGGGCAGCTTGCTGCCTGTAGGCTGAATTGCGATATAGTCAAAGGAAACGGGCTGATTTCTTACGTTGTTCAGCCAAGTACCGAGCGTACCGATATTGGACTTCAGGGTGCTCATGTTCTTTGCAACCTCGTCCTCGTCCGTGGACATCTTCAGCAGAACGCGGGCGACGTTATCGAGCGTTGCAGTCTGCTGACCCTTGACGCCGTTGATCTCGGTGATCAGCTCGGAGATCTCGTTCAGCTCAAGGTACTGTGCATACAGGTCCTTGATGGTAGCGGGGATCAGGTTTCTGAAGTTGTAGTCACGGTATTCATCGGGGTCTGCGCCGGTGATCTGAAGGATCTTCAGATAGTCGTTGTTGATCGCGGTCAGCGCAGTTTGCACACGACCGATGACTTCACTCATTGCACCGAGAACGACTTCAAAGCGAAGCGTATATTCCTTGCCGGCTTCAAAGTAGAACTGGAAGCTCTGCTCGCCGTCACCCAGCGGATCTGCACACCAGGACTCGGTGAAGGGGAACTGGAGGTAGTTAGCCTCGTCGAAGGGAATCTCGCCATTGATATAGATACGGCGGGATGTGTACATACCGTTGAGATCCGACTGCTTGTAACGCGGAATGATCTCATAAAGACCGGATGCTTCGGGAGTGAAAACATATTCAACCCACTGACCGACAGACTGCCACTTGGTGCTTCCGAGGTAGTTCAGCTTGGAGAGCGAAGGGCTCTGGGGCTGTGTAAGAGCGGAGGTTCTGTCGTTTGCGGGATAGATGGTCTGCGCCGAGGTAGCGGTTGCAAACTCAGCCTGAAGAATGATCGGCTCTGCACCGGTTGCGGGCTGATATCCCTCTTTGGTGTACTCTGCAAGGACATCGGCATAGAGAGGCAGATCCTCGTAGGGATAGAGCGTGATAGACTTGATGATCATATCTTCACGGGATGCTTCAAGAGAGATGGTATGCTGACCTTTCTCAAATACAAACTCATAGGGCAGAATATCATAACCCGTGGAGTCAACCATTGTGTAGGTACCCCACACGGGATCGATATACTTCACCGGTCTGATGTCATTGCCGTTCAAGTCATGCTTGAAAGCAACGGAACCATCCTCAGCAGTTTCATAGTTGTCGCGCCACACTTTTGTAATTGAGAGATATCTCGCGCCCTTAAAGGGATAGACATCGTCAATGCGGAATTTACGCTCAATATTGGTAGACTTACCGTCTTCCGGATAGCTATACTCAATATCGATCGCATATTTACCCGTAGAGGGAATCTCAACGTCCCAGGTTACAACGCCGGAATCGGGCGTATATAGCGCGCCGTCCTGCACCTTGACCTTTGCGTCAGTCTTCGCCTTGTTGTAATCGACTGCATTGATTGTCACTGATTTGCTTGCGCGGGGTACGTCGGCATTTCTGCCGGCATAATCGACGTAAGCCTCGGCGTTAAGCAGGTCCTGAACGTCTGCTATATCATAGCTGACCTGGGACGAGCCTTCCTCAGCAGCCGCAGTGGGAACACTGAAGGTTGCCGCGAGCATCATCAATGACAAAAAAACAGCAATTAACCGTGTTAATTTCGTTTTCTTCATTAACATTTCCTCCTGCCAAGTTTTTTCGTTGAAGGGAACAGAATCGCAAAAACAGTACGAGCCGTTTTACCACGTTCCATCGCAGACAGCCACATGTGTGGCACAAATGTGTACTGTATCGCCATAGGAACGCTTTGTATCGGTCATACCGTGAATAAATCGTCGTTTGCCGCCATTTGGGGACACTCCTCCGATTTTTCATACAATTATAATAACACAACCACCGAAAAAAGTCAAGAGTGGCATTTTTGTTCAGTCTTTCGATAAAAGCCCCGAAATGCCTTCTTGAGAGGCACGACCGCTCGTTCACAAATGCCCGAGGAACTCCATGCTCGTTTCCGCTCATCGCGGCCGGCCAAAACAAACAACGAATGTAATTATATTTTACTGATTCGTTTGCTTTTTGATGCTATATTTCTATATTTTTTTCGTATTGTGCGTTACGTTCGTTTAATTGTAAATATTATTTACTGTTATTACCCGTATTTCCGCATGTCGATACGACACATATGTCGTATGATGAATAGTGCATCTTGCACAATTTTGGACATCATTTTTCTACATGTATACAAAATGCACAAATTCATCGCATTTCGGGTTATTTTTGCCATTTTATGTTTTTTCTTCTTGTTTTTGTTATTTTATGGGGTGTATTTGAAACGTTTCGCTGTACAAACGATGAACGAATCCTTACGAATGTGATCGCTGTCTGAACACGCGCATGCAAAAAGCGGCGTCGTTTTACGGCGCCGCTCATCGTTCAGTGCTGTTTGGTACAGGTCGCGCAGTGACCGCTGCAGCCTGTGCGAAGGTCGTGCTTGATTCCCTTCTTGTCATAGTAATCGGCGATTGCATCTTTGACTGCCTCCTCGGCAAGCACAGAGCAATGGATCTTCTGGGGCGGAAGCCCGTCCAAAGCCTCGATAACCGCTTTGTTGGTCAGCTTGAGCGCTTCCTCCACGGTTTTTCCCTTGATCAGCTCCGTCGCCATCGACGAGGTGGCGATCGCCGCACCGCATCCGAATGTCTTGAATTTTACATCCTCGATCACACCGTCGTCATTGATCTTCAGATACATTTTCATAATGTCGCCGCAGGTGGCATTGCCGACCTCGCCGACCGCATCCGCATTCTCGATTTCACCGACGTTGCGCGGATTAGCAAAATGATCCATCACTTTTTCGCTGTACATTCTGTTTTTCTCCTTATTATATATTCACTGTGCGTTGTAAAGCGGGCTCATATCGCGAAGCCGCTGCACGATGGGGGGCAGTTTCTCAAGAATATAGTCCACATCCGCCTCCGTATTGTCTCTGCCGAGGGAAAGACGAAGGGAGCCATGCGCTTCCTCCACCGGAACGCCGATGGAAAGCAGTACATGCGAAGGCTCCAAGGAGCTGGACGAGCATGCAGATCCGGTGGATGCACAGATGCCTGCCATATCGAGTAGCAGAAGCAGGCTCTCGCCCTCGATAAATTGGAAGGAAACGTTCACATTTCCGGGAAGCCTTTCCGTGCGGGATCCGTTCAGGCGCGTATGGGGGATCTTTGCAAGGATCTCGTTGATCAGACGGTCACGCATGGCTTCCACTCCGGCATTTTCGGGAATGCCCGCGATCGCATCCTCCAGCGCCTTTGCAAGACCGACGATGTATGCCACATTTTCGGTGCCGCCGCGCTTGGAGCGCTCCTGACCGCCGCCGTCGATCAAATTCAAGATGCGAACGCCGTTGCGAACATAAAGCGCGCCGATACCCTTGGGTGCATGGATCTTGTGGCCCGACAGACTGAGCATATCCACGCCAAGCTCCGCAATGTTGATCGGAACGGCGCCCACCGCCTGCACCGCATCGGTAAAGACGAGGCACTTGGGATTCTTCTCCTTGACCGCCGCCGCAATCTCGCGGATCGGCTCAATGGTACCCACCTCGTTGTTGGCATACATGACCTCAACAAGGATCGTATCCTCACGCATCGCCGCCACAACCGCCTCGGGCGTTACCAGACCTTCGCTGTCCACATCCAGATAGGTGACCTCAAAGCCTTCCTTCTCCAGAGCTTCCATCGAATGGAGAACCGCATGATGCTCGATTTTCGTGGAAATGATGTGCTTTCCTTTTTTTGCATGCGCGTGTGCCGCGCCCTTGATCGCCCAATTGTCCGCCTCGGAACCGCTGGCGGTGAAATAGATCTCGCCTGCCTTGCATCCGAGAAGCGATGCGATCTTCTCGCGCGCCTCAGTGATCGCCGTCTTCGCGGCTCTGCCCTTTTGATGAAGGCTGGAGGGATTGCCGTAAACCTCGCCGAAATAGGGCATCATCGCCTCCAAAACAGCGGGAGATGTGGATGTGGTCGCCGCATTGTCGGCGTAAACCAATCGCTCTGCCATAGTATTTATCCATTCCTTTCGTTTTGTGAAAGATATATTTGCAAGTACTTCGTTATGATCATTTTATATCGTTTCGGTGTACATTTCAATCACGAACCGTTTTCACAGTGTAAATATTTTGTAAATCAACGGAAGCGTTCCGCCTGCTCGCATGCCAGCGCGTCGCACCTTTCGTTGTAGGGATGCCCCGCATGTCCCTTTACCCACACCAATTTGACCTTGTGGATCTCAAGCAGCGTCAGCAGCTTTTCCCACAGATCGGGGTTGAGCGCGGGGGATTTGTCCGACTTCACCCAGCCGCGGCTTTTCCAACCGTAGACCCAACGTTTTTCGATGGAGTCGATCATGTACTTGGAATCGGAGGTCAGCGTGACATCGCAAGGCTCCTTCAAGGCACTTAGCGCGCTGATGGCAGCCATCAGCTCCATACGATTGTTGGTGGTGTTTGCCTCGCCGCCGGATAGTTCCAGCTCTTTTATTCCATACACGAGTACCGCGCCCCAGCCGCCGGGACCGGGATTGTGCTTGCAGGCACCGTCGGTGTAAATATCAACGTGTTTCATGATTTTTCGTTTTCCTCCTTATGACAGGAGATTTACAGACGGTTCCCGTCCGCATCATAACGGTCGAGGAAAATCTCCGCATTGCCCTCTTTGATCAAACGGCAGAAATCCTGCGGTGACGCAATCCTCTCGGGCAGATAGACACCTGCCAACTTCTCGCGTTTGCCCACATGATTATCCGAACCGGCAGAAATGCAAAGCCCATAGCTCTCCGCATACCATGCGGCGCGTCGGTTGACATCCTCCGACATGCTGGCATTGAGGATCTCCACGCCGTCGCTGTCGCGAGGCAGGAGACGAATGTGATCAATATATCCCGCCTCGCGGAAAGGATGCGCATGAATGACCGTGCCGCCGTCCTCGCGCACACGCGCCATATATTCCCGCGATTTCCATTCCATCTGTTCGGGATGATCAAGCAACCAGTCGCGATCTAGTCCGTAAATCAAAAAGTCGTTGCCCTGCACCGAGTATTCCCATGCAAAGAACACATCAAGACCGATCGCATCGCCCACAGCCTTGGCTTCCAAATAGCCTTTTTCCAGCCATTCCACACGCTCCTGCCAGGGCAGATTGTGGGGCACCAAGGTATTGCCGTTGAAAAAATGATCCGTAACAAACAGCCCCGTATATCCCAGCGAGTGATAAAAGCGCGCCAGATCCGCACCGCTGATGCGGGAGCATTTGCTCGTCTGGGAGGTGTGAGAATGCGTTTCGTATTTATATTGCAACCAATCACTTCGTTTCAAAAAAATTTATCCACAATATATTATACCACAAATTTGAAAAGATTTCAAACATTTACGCATCTTTATTTTGAAAATTCAACGCTTATTATTGGCGGATATTTATGTAAAATGACAAGCTTTTATCAAAATTCGTGTTTTTTCGTAAAGAAGGCGCCCATCTGCCCATTCTGCCGCAGAAAGCACCTGCTGAAGCAGGTGCTTTCTAAAGATGCGATTTTAGCTGTGCGCTTCCGAGTCAACGGGCGTATTGGTCATGATCTTCTCCGCATCGGTGATGACCTTGGTCACCATATCGCGAAGGACATAGAATTCGCCCTTTCCGTCCACGGTGTAATATGCGCGACGCGTGGAATAGGGATAGAATTTGTAGACCTTCGTCTTGCCCGCACGCGTTTCGATGGTCAGAGTCATATACAGATCCTTCTCATCGTCCAGCGCCTTGATCTCTTCCTCGGTCAGTTCGACGTAGCCCTGCATATAGATCGTCAGCAGTGTCTTGTAGAACTGTCGGAAATTTTGGACTTCGGGTTTGAAGCCTGTCTCACGCTCGGTGACGGTCAGCTCCTGTCCCTCGCCCTCCAGATCAAAGATGCGCGTTGCGGTTTCGCTGTCCACCTTGATGCTCTTGACATCATTGATGTCCATCATGAAGACGGATATATCCACCCATTGGATGAGATCCCAATCAAGCCACTGCATCATCTCTGTCGGCAGCTCGGTAATGAGATCGAACAGCAAGGTATATGCGTAGTAGTTGCCCGATTCGGATTTGGAGAACATGATGTACTGCTCAATTCCCTGATAGGTGTAATACAGCACATATTCCGGCTTGTCAAGGCCGTATTGCTTCAATTCCTCCTCGGTGGGATCATATATCAGCGTGGACGTGCCGGTGAGCGATGCCAACGCCTGCAACGCCTGCGAATAGTTGGATTCGTTGACGGTGTAGTTGGCAGGTGCCAGCATTCTGTAGGCGCTCAAGGAGCCTGCTTCCACCTTTTCTTCCTCGTCGAGGAAGGTGATCATAACGGAAACCTCGTCGTCCTTCATGATCGTAAAGTTTTCAAGAGTGAAATAGTCGTTGGCATTCATGGGAAGCACCAACGCGGGTGTGATCATATTCTCCAGCGGCTGAAGCACTGTGTCGCCCAACGTGGAATCAAGGATATACACCGCATTTCTGTCCTTGTAGCGGACATAATAGCCGGCGCCTGTGGGAATGGCATCCCCAATATAAACGGTGTGATTCTCACCCTTACGGCCGATGATGGTATACCAAGCCGGATTGTCGCTGTCCGCAAGACCGTATTCTTCCCAATTTTCGCACTCTGTGGTGACGCGCTTTATAGAAAGCGTGTAGCCTGTGCTGACAATGAGGGACGCAATTTTTTCCTTGTCATAGGGAGCCGAGGGGTATCCGGTTACATAAAACGTTTCAGCATCCTCGTCGTAATAGAATCCGAATTCGCCATACTCGTTATGAACCTTGATCTCTTTGATCTCGTCTCTCTCCAGCTGATCGAACAGGAGGATTCGATCACTGGTTCCGAGGACCTCGCCTTCTAACAGCTCAATCTCGGGCTTTATGACTTCCTCCACATAGTTGACAATCGGCTTCACCACAAAGAAGTATGCCAAAATGGCAACGACAACAACGATAGCAAGGATGATTGCCGTTTTGCGCTGTTTTTTCAAGCTGCTTTCGCGGCGGCGAGCAGTAAATGTTTTCGTCTCGGGAGCCGGCGCAGCGAATAAGGTGGATTCGCTGCGATCGATCTTCTGCTCATCATCGCGGTTGTTGTTCCAATTCTCGTTATTCATGCTCATGCGTGCTTTCTCCTGATCCAAATGACAATGCCGCAAAGAAGGAAGATTGCGGGAATGAACGCGGTTAAGAAGATGGTCCAGTTTGCCGCCTCTTGCGTCGTAATATCGAGAGCTTCCTCCTCAAACATCTTGAGATCAAGGTTGATCGGCACCTGCGTTTTACCCATGGTGAGCATCATGCTGTAGATGATGTCGCTGTTGCCGTAGGTATTTCTGCCGAGATAATCCCCGGAGGTGAAATACTTGGAGCCAATGGCAAAGACATAGGAAAAATGCGGTGTGTTATCGATATAACGGGTTTCGCGGGAAAGTGTAACCAGCGAATACCTGCCATTCTCCACCTTCTTACCGTCCACATACTTTTCCGCATTATCGGAGGTGTAGAGAGCGGTGGAGGTGGTGCGATATTCCTTCGCATCCCAAAGCAAGTTGACGGGACGCGCATAGCGAACGATGGTTTTCGGCGGTGTGCCGGTGGATACAATCGGCTTTACTAAAGATGCACCCAAAGATTCCTCGATGGCGTAATTGCCCACCAGCGAATAATGCTCGGCGTCAATGGAAGCGGAGGGATCCTTGATGACTGCCTTTTCAAAGGAGATGCCCCATTCAGCCAAAAACTCATACAGTTCGGGGAGATCTCCCGTATCGGGATCGCTGAATACCATCACGCTGCCCCAACCGTCAAGGAAGTCGTCAATTTTTTCAATTTCAGACTTTCTGCCCTTGGTGTCCTCGGAAATACCTTCAAAGTCATAGATTGGATTGGAGATGACAAGAAGACGTCCCTCCTCTGCCATGTCCTGTGTTGCAAGGTCGATGGGCTCCACCGCATAGCCTGCTTCATAGAACAGATCGATCATTTCAGTGGTAAGTTGCTCGCCGTGGGTATGCGTAAAGTACGCAATCGGCGTTTCCGCCTGCGTAATCTGCGTCATGGCAGTAATCAGCTTCTTTTCGCCGTTGAAAGCCCAAACCACATTTTGTTCGTTGAAATTGAACATGGCTTCCAGCTTGAACACACGGAATTCGGTGCCGCTTTCCACAATGATATCGCTTGTCTTGATGCCGGTGGCGGTTGTTGCCTTGTACTTATTCACCGCCGTCGGATTGCTGATGATGTCAATGTAATCGTAGGTGATGTTGTCATAGGATGCTGCCATCTCCTTTACCAGCTCGAAGGGCATCTTCTGATAATAGTCCGCTTCCAGCTGATCAAAGGGCGCGCAGAAATGAACGACGATTTCGTGATCAATTTCATCCAGTATATCGCGGCCTGCATCGGACAGCCCATACAGCTTGTCCCTAGTTAAGTCGATGTACCAATTTTTGTTGTATGCCAGAGCCGAGAAAATGACGTTGACAATAACCACTGCCGCGATGACCACGGCGGTCAGAACAATCGCCATTGCGCCATATTTGAATTTGCGGCTGTTCGCGGGATTGAATTTAATTACCTGCATAATTTGTGTCCTCCGTTTCTCTCACAATCACGACCAGCGGCGCTTTTCGTAAATGCGCACGGTAAGGAACATGAATACAAAGCAAATCGAGAAATAATAAAGCAGCGATGCCAGATCGAGGATGCCATAGCCAAAGTTACCAAAACGGTTGAAAATGGAAATCCAGCTGAGCACTACGCGGATGGCATATATATCAATATAGCTGTTGAGGAAACCGATGAGCAGCATGAACACGAGAATGCCCATGGTACCGATGGCTGCCACAATCTGATTTTCGGTCAGCGCGGATACAAACAAACCAATGGCGATAAATGCCGCACCGATCAAAAGAATGCCCACGGAGTTGGAGATAAGAATCGCGGTATTGGGCTCGCCGTATTTGTATAGGGTTGCAAAGTTGATGAGGTTGCCGACAATAAAGGTCCCGCCGAACATGGTGAAGGCGGCAAAGAATTTGCCGAATACCATGCCCATCAGGCTAATGGGGGATGTGAGCAGAAGCTGCTCGGTACGCATTTTGCGCTCCTCGCTGAACATCTTCATGGTCAGCATCGGGACCATAACAATAAAAATAAACATGATGATGGTGAAATAGGAGCTTATGCTGCTGTCTTTTCCCGACATCAGCGTATACAGCGAAAACAGGAATGCGTTCATGGCGAGGAAAACCGCAATGAACACATAGCCAATGGGAGATGTAAAATAGGACAGCATCTCGCGTTTGTAAATAGCAAGCATCAGTGATTGTCCTCCTTGTTGGAATCGGTATTTGCGGAAACCTCCGACTCAGGCAGTTTGATGTCAAACTGCGGAATATCGCGGGAACGCTTGGTAACCTTCTGTTTTCTATCAATCAGCGAGATAAAGATATCCTCCAGATTGGAGCCTATCTGCTCTAATCCGATAAGCGGCCAGTTGTTTTCCGCCAGCAGGTGGAACAGCGGCTTTCGGATATCCACGCCCGCCGTACTTTCCAGCATATAGAGAAAGCTGTCGCCTTCACGTTCGCCCACAACCTCCGCATGGGTGATTTCGCCAATGCCGCGAAGTGCGCGCAAAATGTCACGCTGCGGGCCGCAAATGCGTGCATTGATGCGGCGATTGCCCTCAATCATGTTGGTGAGGTTTTCCGTCTTTTCGTCCGCCACCAGCTTACCCGAATTTATGATAAGAATGCGGTCGCATACCGCCTGTACCTCGGGCAGAATATGAGTCGAAAGAATGACCGTATGTGTTTCGCCCAGCGTGCGCATCAGCGAACGGATTTCGATGATTTCCTTCGGGTCCAGACCGACCGTAGGCTCGTCAAGGATAATGACGCGCGGATTTCCGACCAGCGCTTGCGCGATGCCCACACGCTGCTTGTAACCCTTGGAGAGGTTCTTGATCAGACGGTTTCTGTTGTAATCGTCCGCAATTTTGACAACCTCGCAGATTTCCGCAAGATGCTTTCTGCGATTGAGCGTGCAGCCCTTCAAATCGTACACAAAGTTCAAGTATTCGCGCACGGTCATATCCATATAAAGCGGTGGCTGCTCGGGCAGATAGCCGATGAGCTTTTTCGCCTCAACAGGATTTTCGAGAATGTCAATGCCGCCGATGAGAGCGGTTCCGGAGGTTGACGACATGTAACCGGTTACGATATTCATGGTCGTGGACTTTCCTGCACCGTTTGGGCCGAGGAAGCCGATGATCTCACCCTCATTGATGGTGAAGCTGATATCATCCACGGCATATTTGCTGCCGAACCGTTTGACAAGGTTGCGGATTTGTACCATAAGATTTTCCCCCAAATTCTTGGTGATATAGTATAGTTTGACAGATGAACCGACGAAACTCGTCAGAACATGCAAGATTATGCATGTCAAGAGTATAACATAAATATTTGAATAAAGCTTGAACAAAAACAGGGTATTATAAAAAGATTAAAGAAAATTTTCGCCGCCGATGGATTGCTCAAAAAACCATCACGCCGCCGTCACAAAACGTCCTGAAATCTCTCACAATATCCGTTTTTGCAACCTTTCACAATGAGATTACGGAAAGCATCGTTCCGCGTTTTCCCTTAGAAAAGCGATGGGAATAGAACAGCTCCGGATGGCAACAGGTACAAAAATCCGACCTGTCAATGTGTGCATCCGCAATGCCGGATTCCAGCAAAAAATGGAGGTTGATGCCAACAATATCTGCATGAAGCCGATCGCCCTGCGCTCTCACATACAGCCGCGCCGTATCCTTTCCCAGCATGCCGCACACTGCGTCATAAAAATCCTCGCCCACCTCATAGCAGCAAGGGTGGATGGCGGGACCAATGGCAACACGGATATTCTTCGTATGCGCACCGAGGGCGCACATTTTTCGAACGCATTCAGCGGCAATGCCTGCGGCGGCACCGCGCCAGCCCGCATGCACCGCGCCGATGACGCCTGAATCTGCATCTTCCATCAATATCGGCACGCAGTCTGCGGTGCAAACCGCCAACGCCGTATCCACATCCTTAGTGACAAATCCGTCGCCTTCCGCATCGGTGTGCGCGAAATAGCCCTTGCCTCGCATGGAGGCATCCGCGATGCTTACGATCGCAGAATGGATCTGCGTGTGTCTGACCACACTCTCCGCTTCGATGCCCATCGCCTCCGAAAACAGACGGAGGTTTTCGATCACGGTTTCGTCCGCATCCCCTCTGCCAAAGGCAAGGTTGAGCGATGCGGTATGGGCTTGATTGCTCACGCCGCCGATGCGCGTGGAAAATCCGTGCCGACAGCTTATAAAATCGGAGCGCAAAAACTGCACGCCGTTTTTGGATGTTACAAGTTCAAACATGCGTCACCTCAAAGCACAAACAGCTTGATCACCTTGATCGCGCTTCCGTCGGGATAGGCGCGCACTTCGCCAAGCGCATAGAATCCGTCCTTGCCAAGAAGGCGCAATCTTGTGCCTTCTTCGTAATCTGTTCCGATCTTTTTTTGATAGATCTCGTTGCCATCCCGTGAAAGCCTTTCAAAAAAGGCAGGAAGCGTCACCGCGGGCAGATCCTCAAATAGCGATTCTGTGGGGCGAAGCATTGCAAACCGTGCCTCCGGTTCCATCTTTTCCAATTCCTCCAGCGTCGTGCACATGGAAAGGGTGAAGGAGCCCGTCGCAAGCCGATTCAGCGCATGCATCGCACCGCCGCATCCCAGCTTTGCGCCAATGTCCGCGCAAAGAGTGCGAATATAGGTCCCCTTGGAGCAATGCACCGTCAATATGTATTCTTTGGGTGAGGCTGTCGCCTTCACGCTCAATGCGTGTATCGTTACGGGGCGAGCTTCCCTCTCAATCGTCACGCCCTGTCTTGCCAGATCGACAAGCTTCTTTCCGTCCACCTTGAGTGCGCTGTACATGGGTGGGATCTGCAGGATGTCCCCCTCAAAGGAAGCGCAGATCTCTCGCACAGTTTCCTCCGTGGGAATATCTTCCGAGCGAGTCAAAACCGTGCCGGAGGTATCCTCCGTATCGGTGGTGATGCCCAGCGTCAGTCCTGCGCGGTAAACCTTGTTTTCGCTGACTACATACTCCGCCGCCTTCGCCGCCCGTCCGATTAAAATCGGAAGAACACCGGTTGCCATCGGGTCAAGTGTCCCTGTATGACCGACTTTTTTTGTCTGAAACAGCCGCCGCACCTTATTCACGCAGTCGTGGGAGGTCATGCCCGCCTGCTTATGAAGCAGCAGTACGCCGAACGGTTCCATTAAATCTCACCTGCGCCTTCAAAGGCTTTCGCCGCATCCAGCGCCGCCAGCTCGCGCTCGATCTCTGCCACAAGCATCGCTTCCGCTTCGAATTCATCCTTTGCCGTCACAGTACAGCCTGCGGCGCGCTTGTGACCGCCGCCGCCGAAAACGGCGCACAGCTTTGCCACATCCGCCACTCGATTGGATCGCATGGAAACCTTGAAGGTGGTGGCGTCCTCCTCGCTCTGTTTGACGGTCATGCCGATCTCCACGCCCTCAATGGAGCGAGTCAGGGAAATAATATCGTCAATATCCTCACGGCTGATGTTGTTTTCGATCAGCAATCGCTGAGGGAAGTTAATGACCGCCACGCGGTTTTCGTTATAGAAATGCAAATTATTGAGTGCGACCTTTGTTGCCATGACCTGCGAAATCGGCCGCGAATCGTAGAGACGACGGGCAATTTCCGCATGGTTTAAGCCTGTCATCAAAAGCTCTGCCATTCGATAATGGGTATCCGAGGTGACACTTTCGAATTTGAAGCTGCCCGTATCCGAGCAGATGGCGGCATACAGCGCGCCCGCCGCTTCTTTTGTGAGAAGATCGCAGCCTCTTGTTTTGAATTCCTTGAATATGTCAAAAATAAGCTCGCCGCAGGCGCCAAGCTCCCCCACATAGGTCTTCGCCGCAAAGGGGGTGCCGAGGGCATGATGGTCAAGCGCCAACGCGCATTTCGGCGCGTATTCCGCCTCGAGATCGCCGAGCAGCTTCGGCGCGGAGACGTCCACCGAAATGACGGTGTCCGGCTTGAAGCTTTCAAGTCGCTCGGGGCGCAGAGAGTCCTCACCGAAGATGAATTTCAGCCGTCTCGGAACGGTTTCGTCCGCGTTGATCACCTCACACTGCTTGCCAAGTCCGCGCAGCAGCGTGCGCAGGGCAAAGGCGCTGCCCAGCGTATCCGCATCGGCGCGCATGTGAGTGAGAATGAGCGTGGAGCCCGCATCGGCGAGAATATCGCACGCTTCGGTGAATGTGATGTTAGACAGCTCACTCATCGTCCGATGCCTCGTCTTCGGGAAGCTCGGAAAATTCGATCTTATTCAACAATTCATTGATGTGCGCGCCGTATTCGATGGAATCATCCGTCACAAATGTCAGCTCCGGTGTCTGACGAAGATTGAGCGTCTCTGCCAGACGTTTACGAATAAAACCGGATGCGCTGATAAGCCCCTTGCGGATCTCCTTCTTATCGCCGGTCATCGCGGAATAATATATTTTTGCGAATTTGAGATCCGGGGTGACATCCGCCGCGGTGACGCTGATGAAGTTATCACTCACGCGTGGGTCCTTGATCTCGCGCAGAATTGAGGCAAGCTCCTTAACCATCTCCTCGTTGATTCTGCCGCGTCTGTATTTTGCCATATAGAATGCCTCCTTGATGCAACTATGATTTGCTTGAAACTTTCAATATCTTATATTTTATCATATTTTGAAGCAAATATAAATACTCTTTTGTAAATTTCTTGTGTAAATCGCGTTTTTTTCTTCTTTTAAGCAAAAAATATGTGGTAGCTATTGAAAAATTCATATTTTCGTGGTATTATATTAGCATAGTAAATTATCATCTCAATTACGATGATTTTGAAGGAACCCTTCGCGAAGCGAAGGTACGGAGGAAAAAATGATCGAACTGATTCAAAACGGCGCGTATCTCGCCTACGGCAATACGCTGATTGAGGACAATGAAAACGCCGCTGTCCAATTAAAAGCGTTCGGCAAGGAGAATGCATCGAAAGAGGACGCAAGACGTCAGACCATGGCATACGGAATCCTTTCCGCTCACAACACCGCGGAAAGCGACAGCGATCTGCGCATCAAATTCGATGCAATGGCATCCCATGACATCACCTATGTGGGTATCATCCAGACTGCCCGTGCCAGCGGACTTGAAAAGTTTCCGCTTCCCTATGTGCTGACCAACTGCCACAACAGCCTGTGTGCTGTGGGCGGTACCATCAACGAGGATGACCATGTATTCGGTCTTTCGGCTGCCGAAAAATACGGCGGTATTTATGTTCCCGCACACATCGCCGTCATTCACTCCTATATGCGTGAAATGATGAGTGGCTGCGGCCGCATGATTCTCGGCTCCGTCAGCCATACTCGCTACGGCGCTTTAGGCACCATGGCTATCGGCGAGGGCGGTCCTGAGCTTGTAAAACAGCTTCTCTGCCGCACCTATGATATCAAACGCCCCGAGGTCATCGCCGTCTATATGACCGGCAAGCCGCAGATTGGCGTTGGTCCGCAGGACGTGGCACTCGCCATTATCGGCGCGGTGTTTGGGAACGGCTTTGTCAAGAATAAGGTATTGGAATTTGTAGGCGACGGCATCGCAAATCTGCCCATCGAATTCCGCAACGGCATCGACGTTATGACCACCGAAACGACCTGTCTTTCCTCCATTTGGATCACCGATGACGAGACGAAGCGTTATTTTGAGCTTCACAACAGAGCGGATGCTTTCCGCAAGCTGAATCCCGGATCGCTTGCTTATTATGATGGCGTGGTAAAGGTGGATCTTTCCCGTATTGAGCCGATGATAGCCCTTCCTTTCCACCCCAGCAACACCTACACCGTTAAAAATCTCATCGAAAATGCCCCCGACATTCTTCGTGAATGCGAAAAAAATGCAGCCGAACAAGTCGGATCGTAGCCATGTCGTTCTG
>JAZTWJ010000073.1:0-10189 GCA_045635785.1 Candidatus Flemingiibacterium sp. | reverse complement strand
GGATCTCGCCAATGAGACGGATCGCTTCCTCCGGCTCGAATTTTGCGGGATCTTCCGAGCTGTCGCAGAAGCCGTAGGGATAGCCGATGGCATCGTGTACGCCAAGACGAGTCGCAACGGCGATCTTATCACCAACCTCCGCCTTAACAGCGGCGATGACATCCTTGTAAAGACGGGTGCGGTTTTCGTAGGATCCGCCGTATTTGCCCTCGCGGGTATACGCGGAAAGAAGCTCGCTCATGAGATAGCGATGGCAAGCCTTGATATCCACACCGTCAAAGCCTGCTTCTGCCGCAAGCTTTGCCGCCTCCACATATTGGGGAACGAGCGAATCCAGATACTCATCCGTGACAACGGGATGAGAGGGATCAATGTTAAAGGGACGGTTGAGGATGGGGTTATGGTAAGAGATAATGGGTGCAGGGAGATTTTCGGGGCGAGAGAAGCGTCCCGAGTGGGTGAGCTGGCAAATGATGGGCGCACCGCCTGTGATCTCGTGCAACTCGTCGATCAGTTTTTTGTATTCGCCCACGTTCTCGCGGTTGATCCAAAGCTGACGGGCGTTGGAGCGCGCTTCGTGGGAGATGGCAACCGCTTCAAACCAATACAGTCCCGCATCGCTGTTTGCAAAGCGCAGATAGCGGCGGCGCGTCAGATCGCTGGGCGCGCCGTTCGGCGTGCTGTCGAAGCCTTCCATGGGATGGATGGCAACGGCGTTTTTGAAGTGGAGCTTGTCACCCTTTACATCAAAGGGCTTGGCAAGCACGGAGAGATTTTCGGAAAAGGGAAGGTCAAGACCAAGCTTGGCGGCATCCGCCTTCACATCATCGAGGGATTTGTAGTTAAAATCAAAGGGCATAGTTCTTACTCCATTTCAATAAATTTTTTGCATCTTCACAAAACTGTTCGTCGGAATCATCCTTCACGAATTCGAGCAGTAAATGATGGGGTTTCTTGTCCGAGGCGAGAATCTCAAGATAACGTTTCCAAATCGCCTCGTGCTGTGACAAGGGATAGCGAACAAGGCTTCCGCCGCGCGCATCCCACGCATATACATGAAAATTGGTTACATACGGCAGTACGGCGCGCAGGGCGGCGAGGTTGTATTCCTCGTCCTGCGATTGGTTGGGTTGCCAATACAGATAGGCGTTCGGATGGTTGATCTCGCGCATAAAACGCAGAGCGGATTCGGCGGTGTCCGTCAGCGTGCCGGGGTGATATTCAAAGCTCACGGCAATGCCTTCTTTTGCAGCGGCTTCGGCGCATGCGGCAGCTTCGGCGGTCCATGCGGTGCGCTGCTCATCGGTGGCAACGGCGCTTCCCTTGGAGCCTGCCCAAAGGCGAATGTTCGCTGTGCCAAGTGCCTTGGCGGCGGCGAGATATGCCGCGAAGAGCTCCTGGGAATTGCCCTCCTGCCCTAATTTGTAGTAGGAGCCGTAGGAGGCGATCGCAATGCCGTTTTCCTTTGCCAGCGCGGCAATGCGGCGGCACTCGTCAAGATTGTCAAACGGGGCATGTACATCCGAGCCGACCTCGATGGCATCTAACCCGTTGTCGCAGGTCAGGGTGATGATTTCATCAATGGATTTTTTGCGGAAGGTAACAGAAACGATTCCTGTTTTGAACATGATAGGTACGACCGTGGCTTTCGCAGAGGCGAAAGCTCCCTTTCTGCCCTTTTGGGGCGCGGTTTTTGCGGCGATATGCCGCAAAGACAATGCGAGGGGTGAAAAGAATTTCGCGCTTTATGCCATGGTGTCAAGCATTTTCAAGCTAACCTGCCATTTGCAGGGCTCGCCCTTCGACCAGCAGAGAAATTCCTCTAACATATATTCGCCCATGCGCTGCACCTCATCGCCGAGGGAGCCTGCGATATGGGGAGAGAGGAACACATTGTCCATGCGATAGAGCTTGCTTTCGGGAACGGGCGGCTCGGGATCGGTGACATCGAGCAGGGCGATGCGACTCGGCTCCGCCTCCAATGCGGCGATGAGATCGTCCTCCACCACCTGCGCGCCGCGCCCCGTATTGATAAAGGCGGCGTTGGGCTTCATGCGATCAAACAGCTTTGCGTTGAGCATGCCCACGGTTTGCGCGTTGTTGGCGAGATGATTGGAAATGACGGTGCATTCGCTGAACAGCTCCTCAAGAGAGACGGATCTTACATGGAGTGCTGCGGCTTTTTCGGCTGACAGGAAGGGATCGAAGGCAAGCACCTCGAATTTGTAAGCCTTGAGCATTTCCGCCACCAGCGAACCGATCATGCCAATGCCGATCAGACCGATCTTATTACCGTAGTTGCCCGTGAAATAGTCTTTTGTGGGGCGATTGATCCACGTTTCGTTGGTACTGCGGTGGAAGCGTTGGAAGAAGCCCTTGTTGGCGAGAATGATCTGCGCCACGGTGAATTCCGCCACGGGAATGGCATTTGCCGCCCATGCGCTGTGCACATGGATGTTCGCCTCTATGAAGGGGCGCGCAAAGCTTTGCACCGAGCCTGCACCGTAGAATACAGCCTTCAGCTTGCCGAAATACTTCGCGATCTGCTCGGCGGTGAGTGTGAACATGCCCCAAGTGGAGAAAATGACCTCCACCTCGTTCAGTTCATCGGCGCGGGCGTCGAGCTCCTCCGGCGAGCAGAGCGGCGCGATAAATTCCAGCTCCTTTTCAAGCTTCGCCTTGGTGTCGGGGGCGTACACCTTGTCGATGCCTTTTTGTCCGTTTTTTGTTAAAAAAACTGCTTTCATAACAAATTTCCTTTCGCAGGTTTTTATTATCATCATTATACCATGAGTTTTTCGCCTCGTCAAGACCGCATTTGCACAAATTTTGTCCGTTTTGGCAAAAGAGGGAAGCTGTGAAAGGAAAAGTTCGGCAAAATCCCGATGTCCCGAAAGCTTGTGTTGCTTTTCATTGAGTTTCGCGTCAAAAATGGGTGGTTTTATAAACTTTTCCGCAAGCAAAAAAGCGCGCCCGACGAAATGATGCGGTCGGGCGCGTGAAAATCTTTTTCTATGTCAAAATGTTGGTCGAAAACCGACATTTTCGGTGTAAAGCTATTCGGACAGCTTGATCTTTGCCGCAAGCTCCCGATTGGCGGCGCCGCTGTAGGATCGGTACAGCGAATCCAGCGAGGCGCGTGAGACGACCGCATTGTTGACCGCCTTATAGGTCGCGTTTGCCAAATTTGTGAAGCCGGAGGCAAACATATGGGCAAAATCCGTACACACGCCCTTGCATATGATGTCAAGCATTTCGATGGACGCGCTGTCCCGCAGGCTGTAATGGATGCGTTCGTTCATATACACCTCCTGCACATAGCCGGCGGAGGCGATGTTCAGTCCCTCTAAAATCAGACCGGGCGTTTCGACGCCGGTCAGATTGGCAGGGGTGCAGAACACAGGCGCATCGGAGGACAGCGGCGAGAGATACTCGCTTTGATCCTTGTCGTATTTCGGAAGCGGCAGAATGCCCCATTCCACCTTGCTGTCGGCAATTTCGGTGATGTAGTCCAGCCCGTCGATGTGGAACAGAAGCGAATCCGCAGTAAAGACGGCGCGCGCCCCGTCGCCGTCTTCTTTGAGCATGGCACGGTCCTGATAAAGAATGTGATACATGGCATCCACCGCCGCGGCTGCCCGATCCTTCATGGGAGAAGACGCAAAAAAGTTTACGGTGGGCACGCTGTTCTTTGCGGTGGAAGTATATGCAATGCCGTGGGATGTTGCCGCGAGGTCAATGAGATCGGCATTATTAAAATAGGAGCCGAGTCCGCTCACGCCGTCAAGATTGCTTTTTGCGGCAATCGTAATTTCCCGCAGCTTGTCCCAAGTCCATGAGCCGCCGCGCACCAGCTCATACAGATCCTCGGACACGCATGCCTTTACCTTTTCGCGATTGAAATAGATACCGCGCAGATATTCGGGGTTGAAATTCGCCGCGCCCGAAACCGCAAGCAGCGTATCGCCCGCATGGGCAGATTCAATGATGCCTGCATGATAATATTCCGCCTTTGTATTCAGAAACGGCAGGGTATACATATTGCCGAGCAGACCGCTTGCATAAAAGCTTCCGACCATGGATTGGGGAATTGCCATCAGATCGGCGTAATACATGCCGGAATTGATGGCTTGTTTTGCCTCTGCCATGATGGTTTCCGCAGTGCAAGCATTGGAAATAACGGTCACGCCGAATTTTTCCTCCACCGCGCGCTTGACATCTGCGCGGGATGCGACGGTTACATCGTTGTCCGTATCCATGGGGCAGATGGTTTTGTCATCAACGGTGGCGATGATGACGGGAACGCCTTCAAAATCGCGATCGGGAAGCGCCGCAAGACGATCGCGTGCCTGTTCGCCCAACGGCTTCTGCGGAACGGATGCCGGAGTGGATGTTTCGTTGGCATTGGATGTGGTGGGCGGATTCGTCTGCTCTGTGACGGCATTGCCCGTGCTTTGTCCTTCCTCATCGCGGAATACGATAAATCCGCAGGAGGTAAGCCCCAAAAGCATGGCGGCAATCAGAAGCACGCATGCGGCGCGCTTTGAAAATGGATGATTCATGGAAGGGAGGATCCTTTCTTTGCGGGGATTTATATTCGATCTTGCCGTTTTTTGGGAACAAAAACGGTTGAGATTACGTCAAAGGAAGCAGAGGCGTTATTTGCACCATGCTTCCACGCGGTTGATGGAGAAGCCCTTTTCCGAGAAATTCTTCTCGTATTCGGTCATAATGTTCTCTGCCGCATAGTCGCTGTTGTGAAGATCGTAAGTAAGATTTTCCGGACGGAAGCCGCAGGCTTCAAATTCTTCGAGGGAAAAATCGAACAGTCCGCGATTGTCGGTCTTGAAGAAGATCGCACCGTCGGGCTTAAGGATGCGGCGATACTGCTCGAGAAACAGTCTGTGGGTGAGACGGCGCTTTGCGTGCCCCGCCTTGGGCCACGGATCGGAGAAATTGAGATAGATGCGGTCGATGATGCCGCCCTCAAAAATGTCCCACAGCTTTGCCACATCACCGATGATAAAGCGCACATTTTGATGCTCTGCCGCCTTGCATTTTTCCATCGCCAGCATGGCAACGTCCGCAATGCGCTCGAGGGCGATCAGATTCACGTCGGGATGGCGCTCCGCGAGGCCGCAGACAAAGGCGCCCTTGCCGCAGCCGATCTCCAGCCAAAGGGGACGAGGGGTGTCGGTCTTGAAGATCTCTCCGATGTTTTTGGCGGAAATTGCGGTATCTTTGATCAAAAGGTCGGAACAAGCGTCAATTCTTTCGGCTCCGTGCTTTTTTTTTCGCATTCTCATATTGCAATTTGCATCCTTTTCTGTTAAAATATATAGTAGCGGGATGGTTGCATCGCCTGCGATGCGCCGCTCGACCGCTTTTCTTTGGACAGTTTCCTATATTATAACATATATTTGCGACAGATGGAATACATTTGAAAAAATTTTCGCAGAAATTTTACAGGAGGGTGGGTATCACCACATGACAGACAAGCAAAGCTTTCTTGAAAGGCTGAATGACGCGCTGCTTTCGCGCGGAGTAAGCGAGCTTGACATTCGTCCGTATTTGGAACGCTTCGACCGCTTTTACGACCGTATGGCAAACGATCCGAACAGAGTCAACTCAGAGATGCTCAACGATGTTGATGCGCTGGCGGACAACATTGCCGCGCAGATCAGCGAACGGTATGACGAGATCAACCGTTTTGCCGAACGCACCATGACGCTTGGGACCATTGCGCCCGAGCCTGATGCTTCGGACGAATACGAGCTGGTAGAAGATGCTCCCACAGGGATGCTTCCGATCAATGAGACAGAGGTCGCTGCAGACGGGGGAAGCGAAGTCTCCGATGAGGCGGCAAGCCGACTTCCCGACTATCCTTCCGATGAAACGGCAAGCAGGCTTCCCGACTATGTGGAGACAGAGAGCGTGCCGGGGAATGCCATGTTCTGGGTGCTGTTTGCAGCCAGCATTCCCGTGACAGCTCCGCTGGCATTGCTGGCGCTGTCGGTTTTTGCCGCGGCTTGGATAGGGCTGTTTGCGCTGATCATCGGCATTGTGGCAGGCATCGTTGTGCTGGCGGCGGCGGGCTCCGCGGCATCGCTGGTGGGCATCATTTACGGTGTTGTTCAGATGTTCAATGTGCCTGCGGTGGGACTTTACGAGATCGGACTTGGTGTGATCATTGCCGGCAGTGTGCTGTTTGTCGATATTCTGCTGTATAACGTTGCGGTCCGATTGCTTCCGTTGCTGGTTCGACTGGTCGGCCGTCTGTTCGGATATGTGATTAAGCGGCTTGCCGTTCTGTTTAATTATTTGAAGAAGGAGAGTGCAAAGCTGTGAAGCCAACCTCTGTCATTTTCTTAATATTGTCCGTAGTGCTGGTGATCTGCGGCTTTGCCGCAATGGGCGTTGCCAAGCAAATGGCGGCGTCGGAGGGCATCTCTCTGACCGTCGGCAACTCCGATGACATTGGCAATCATGTATATACCTACGAATACGATGCGGACAGCATCGGAAAGATCACGGTGGATGTCAAGGATGCATCGGTTCATATCATCGGCGGCGCGGCGAAGCCTTATGTGGAAATCATCAACTTCCCCGACGGAATGTATGAATTTTCCGCCGCCAACCGCAATTTGACGATTGGCAACAACACTGACTTCACATCGTTTGAGGGACTGACCTCGGTGGTGATGAATTTCAAGGGTCTGCGGAGCCTGATCAACTATTACAACATCATGGATCGCGAAAGAATCATCAATGTATATCTCTGCGACGAGTTTCCGGTGAATGTCATCGACTGTCAGACGGAGTTGGGCGAGGTGTCCATTCAAAAGAGCACGTTCCGAACCGATTTTAATGTGAAGATCGGCGAGGGCGATCTGAACGTGAGCGACATTTCCACCGAATCGCTGTTATATGCCATCGTGGAAAACGGCGACGTATCGGTAAAGGATAGCGTTATCAACAATCTGAAGCTGGAAATGAAAAAGGGAAGCGCAAGTCTTGACTGCGAGGTCCGTCAAATGGAGGCGGTCATTGAGAACGGCAGTCTGCACCACGCAAATCCGTACGGAATCGAACGGTATAATATGCGGCTTTCCGCAGACAAGGGCAGGATCCTGTATGCGGACGAGGACATCGGCGGCTTTTTTGAAAACATGAGTCTCCCCACCACGGATTTCATTGATATTACTGTTGGAACGGGAGATATCACACTTCGCAGCATTACAGCACCCGCCTCATGATTCTTTAATGGTTAAAAAGGTTTGCGCGCTTTGTTCGACGGTCAAACCGTGTGTGGGACGGATTGAAAGTGCAGACGAGCCTCGATCTGCCGTCGTGCGAAAGGGCTTGAGAGGGCAGTTCTTGTGAAAGCTGACGGAAAATTCCGCTCCGACACCCTCGAGAGAATGAAAACGGCGGGCGGAAATCTTTAATAAATTAAAACAGAAAAAAGAAAATCTCGCCCTCGACGCAGTTTTACAGAAATTACTTGTGCATAGCTTACAAAATCTATGGCGAAATTTTGGGAGATTGACTCTTCCTTTTTTGGAGAAAATCTGATACAATAATATACGTTGAAATAGACTCTCCGAGCGAGACAACACAGGTTTACTTATATTTTTAGGAGGAAATTAACACAATGGCAAGCTTATCCTTAAAGCATATCTATAAGAAGTATCCGGGCGGCGTTACCGCTGTATCCGACTTCTCCCTGGAGATCAAGGACAAGGAATTTATCATTTTCGTCGGTCCTTCCGGTTGCGGTAAGTCCACCACTCTGCGTATGATCGCAGGTCTGGAAGAAATCACCGAGGGCGAACTGTTCATCGGCGACAAGCTGGTAAACGACGTTGCTCCTAAGGACAGAGATATCGCGATGGTATTCCAGAACTACGCTCTGTACCCCCATATGTCCGTGTTCGATAACATGGCATTCGGTCTGAAGCTCCGCAAGACTCCCAAGGAAGAAATCAAGCGCAAGGTTGAAGAAGCAGCCCGCATTCTTGATATCACCCACCTGCTCGACAGAAAGCCGAAGGCTCTGTCCGGCGGTCAGAAGCAGCGTGTTGCGCTCGGTCGTGCGATCGTCCGTGATCCGAAGGTATTCCTCCTCGACGAGCCGCTGTCCAACCTGGACGCAAAGCTCCGTGCTGCGATGAGAACCGAGCTTACCAAGCTTCATAAGAGACTGGGTACCACCTTTATCTACGTTACCCATGACCAGGTCGAGGCTATGACCATGGCTACCAGAATCGTCGTTATGAAGGACGGTTTGATTCAGCAGGTTGACTCTCCTCAGAATCTGTACGATTCTCCTTGCAACATCTTCGTTGCAGGCTTTATCGGCACACCTCAGATGAACTTCATCAACTCCAAGCTCGTTAAGAACGGCGAGGATGTTTACGTTGAATTCGCAGGCAACTCCATCAAGCTGCCCTCCGATAAGGCAAACAACCCCGCTCTGAAGGATTATATCGGCAAGGAAGTTATCGCAGGTCTGCGCCCCGAGTGCATTCACGACGAGCCGATGTACCTCTCCAGCATGGCTGAGAGCGTTATCTCCTGCAACGTTGACGTTACCGAGCTTATGGGTAACGAGATTTTCCTGTACCTCGCTGCAGACGAGGAGCAGAGCCTGACCGCTCGCGTTTCCTCCCGTTCTACCGCAAGAGCAGGCGACGCTATCAAGGTTGCTCTCGACATCTCCAGACTCCATATCTTCGATAAGGATACTGAAAGATGCATCGTTCACTAATTGTGAATCTACATTAAAAGAATCGCTGCCTTCCGCAAACGCGGGGGCAGTGTTTTTTTGGAAATTTCTGTATGCTGCATGCTGCTGAACTTCATGAAATTCGCGTGAATAATCCCCGCGCTTTTTGCAGATACTTTATTCGTAAGATTTCATGTGGAATCCGAGATTGCATTTGAAATCTTGAATTTATGTATGAAAAAGGAGATTTTGTCATGAACAGCGAAAGAAATCAGAATCAGCAGAATCAGAATTCCAACCAGAACTCCAATAAGAATTCTAACCAGAATTCCAATAAGAATTCTAACCAGAATTCCAACCAGAATTCCAACCAGAATTCCAACCAGAATTCCAATCAGAACAAGAACCAAAACAAAAATCAGAACAGCAACCGCTATGAGAGCGAAAACTTCTAAATAGCCGGCATGAAAAAGAGGGTGTTGCACTTGAGGTGCAACACCCATTTTGTTTTTATCATGTGCGCCTGCGCAGAATGATTTCGGCAATGGCAAGGTCGGCAGGCGTGGTGATCTTGATGTTTTCCGTACCCGTATCCACCAGCTTGACCTGAAAGCCCACATGCTCGGCCAGCATGTTGTCGTCGGTGGCGGCAAAGTCTTCTTCCTTTGCCACATAAGCGGCGGCGCGGTAAACCTCGGTTTTGAACACCTGAGGTGTCTGCGCCAGCCAAAGCTCGCTTCTGTCTAAGGTTTCTTCGATAAAGCCTTTGTTATTCGCACGTTTTACCGTATCGTTTACATGGCATGCGGCTGTGGCGGCGCCTTTGCGAAAGGCTTCCTGCAGCACATTTTCAATTTGCGTCGGCGTGATCAGACAGCGCGCGCCATCATGGATCGCCACAAAATCCGATGCATCCGAGATGGCTTCAAAGCCGCACAGCACCGATTCCTGACGGGTATCTCCACCGGAAACCACGGCGGCAATTTTTGTTAGACCGTATTTCGCTTTGTATTGCTCGTAGATGGGAAGCTCGTCCTTCAGCGCCACCACGATGATCTCGTTTATAAGAGCGCATTTCTCGAAGGCTTTGAGCGTGTGTACGATAACGGGCAAGTCGCCAAGCTCCATCATCTGCTTGGTTTTTCCGTCGGGATCTTGCATGCGCGTGCCGCGTCCTGCGGCAGCGATGATTGCCGATGTAAAATGCGGCTTGTTCGCCGTGCGCGAAAGGGTTCGCAGGAGTGCGGCGATATCTTTTGCGGAGATCTGCATGGCTTGACGCTCCTTTGTTCATTTCTTTCTACATACTATTATATCATATCTGCGTAAAAATGCGTGAACAAACTTAAAATTTCGCAAACTTTGTTTGTAACAAATCATAAGAAACCGTGAATCAACTGTAAACAAATCGACCGCCCACCAAACCGGGGGGGGGGCGTTTCACTTCATTCAATAAATACG
>JAZTWJ010000072.1:0-26425 GCA_045635785.1 Candidatus Flemingiibacterium sp. | reverse complement strand
CACACATCAGCGAGGAGTCGGAAGCAGCTATTCCCGAACCCGTATTGCCCGAAACCTCAGCTCCCGAAACCTCAGCTCCCGAAACTACAGCTCCCGGAACCATAGCTCCCGAAACTACAGCTCCCGAAACGCCGCAAGAGCTGACCGTATATTGGGTAAAAAACGGCGAGGTTTGGCATTTGCGCGAAACCTGTTCATCCCTCTCGCGCTCGAAGAACATCCTGTCCGGCAGCATTGATGACGCCATGCAGGCAGGAAAGAATCGCGTTTGCAAGCTGTGCGGCTGAAGATCCTACAGCAAAGGAGCGCCGCTTTTCTCCTGTATGAATATTGTATAAATTTTTAACCAATATGACTGTGAATTGTAAAAAAGCGATATGAAATCAAAAAAATACTTTATTTCTTAAAATTTATCTGTTATAATGTAGGTTGAGAATTGTTATAAAAGCCCTCTGTTCCTTCGAATCGGAGTGGCGAAGAATGCAACACGGTCCTTTCTTCAGATTTGACAATTTCTTCAACAAATTTATGTGCAACCAAAATGGAATCAAAATAAGGAGTGTACAGAAAAATGGCAGACAAACTGGTTCTTGGCGCACAGCTTTATACCGTCCGTGCGTTTACAAAGACGGCAGATGATTATGCACGCACCATCGAGCGTATTGCAAAGATCGGCTATCAATGCGTGCAGGTTTCCGGCGTCGGCGAAGAAGTCAACGCTAAGGTTATCAAGAAGGTGCTGGATGACACCGGCGTAAAGGTCATTCTCACCCATACCGCACCCGCTCGCATTTTGAACGAGACCGAGCAGGTGATCGAGGAGCATGAGCTCTTTGGATGCGATTGCATCGGCATCGGCGGCATTTTCAACTACAAGCCCTTCACCACCGAAAATCTCAAGCGCTTCACCGATGATTTTGCTCCGGCTATCGAAAAGATCACCAAAGCCGGGAAGCAATTCCTCTACCATAACCACAAGTTTGAATTCGAAAAGATCGCCACCGGCGAGCTGCTGTTTGAGTTCATCATGAATTCCTCCCCCGACCTCAAGCTCACCTTCGATACCTACTGGGCGCAGGCAGGCGGCGTTGATCCCGCAGCACGCATCGAGCTTTGGAAGGATAAGATCGCCGTTACGCATTTCAAGGATATGCGTATCGAAGATGATACCCAAAAGTTCGCGGCTGTCGGTGAGGGCAACATGAACTTCGACCGCATCGTAGCGGCATGTAAAAATGCGGGTATCAAATACCACATGGTCGAGCAGGACAGCGTTCCCGAAGGTGAAGATCCCTTCGACTGCCTCGCAACCAGCTACAAGAATATCATGGCACGCTTCGGCGCAGACTTTGAATAAAGTCGGAAAAATAAATTTTTCAGACATGGTTTTGTGACACTGAATTTTGCTTCGCAAACCGAGTCCCAATTTCCAAGAGAAGGAAACTTTCGCTTCGCGAAAGTCACAATCATAAAAATTTATTAGAATCAGGAGAACATCACAATGGCAGAATTTGTACTTAGCGCATTTGCCGACGAATATTCCCCCAAGTTTGACGAACAGCTTGAGGGCCTGAAGAAGAACGGCGTAAAATTCATGGAAATCCGCGGTGTGGGCGGCAAGAACGTATCCACCCTCACCGAAGAAGAACTGCTTGCCGCAAAGGCGAAGTTAGATGCCGCAGGCATCGGCGTTTCCTCCATCGGCTCCCCTGTGGGCAAGATCAAAGTGACCGATGATTTCGACGCACATCTTGAAGTGCTTGCTAACTGCATCAAGGCGGCGAAAATTCTCGGCACCGAAAACATCCGTATTTTCAGTTTCTATATGCCCGAGGGCATGACGCGCGAGGAAGCTCGCCCTGAGGTTATGCGCCGTCTTGGCATCATGCTGGACATTGCAAAGAAGGAAGGCGTATACCTTTGCCACGAAAACGAAAAGGCGATCTACGGCGAGTCCGCAGAATGCTGCCTCGATATTCAGAACGAGTTTAACGGCGAGATCAAGCTGATCTTCGACCCCGCAAACTTCCTCATGGACGGTCACGAGCCCTATCCGCACGCATACGAGCTGCTCGGCGACAAGATTTGGTACATGCACATCAAGGATGCGACTGCCGATCAGGTGATCGCACCCGCAGGCATGGGCGTTGGCAGAATTCCCGAGATCATTGCTGACCTCGACAAAAAGCGCGATGGCAAAATGATCCTTTCCATCGAGCCTCACCTCAAGGTCTTCAAGGGCTTTGACGCGCTGGAAGGTGCAGAAAAGACCAAGATGCCCGAAAATTCCTATGCTTCCAGCGCCGAAGCATTCGGTGCTGCAGTGGATGCCATCAAGGCGATCATCGCAAAATAATGGCAAGGACCATCGGTGCTGTCACGTCTTGGCGCGACGGCACCTTTGGCATCAAGCGAAAATTGGTGAATCTTGAAGAGTTTTGCATAATCTGACAGGAGATCATACCATGGCAAAGCTGAAAATGTTGGCAATTGATCTTGGCGCAACCAGCGGCAGAGGCATCGTCGGCTCCTTCGACGGAAATAAGCTTGTTTTGGAAGAAAATCACCGTTTCCCCAATGAACCCGTCTTCACCGCGGGGACCTTTACATGGGACATCCTTCGTATTTTTCATGAGATCAAAGACTCCATCCGCAAATGTGCGCATTCCGAAAACAAGGACATTTGCTCCATTGGCATTGACACATGGGGATCGGACTTTGGCTTGATTGACAAAAACGGCAAGCTGATGGCAAATCCCGTTCACTACCGCGACACACGCACCGACGGTCTCATTGAATATGCGGACACCATCGTTCCAAGTGACGAGCTTTACCGCACGACCGGTATACAGCTGCTGAACTTCAACACGGTTTATCAGCTCATCGCTTCGATGAGAGAGAATCCGCTGTATATTCAGAACGCAGATAAGCTGCTGCTCATCCCCGATCTGCTCAACTATTTCCTGACGGGTGAAATGCGCACCGAATATACCGTTGCCTCTACGGGCGCGCTCCTTGATGCAAACAAGCGCGACTTTGCATACGATCTGCTTGCAAAATACGGCATCCCGACGAATATTTTTGCACCGATCGTACCGTCCGGCTCCAGAGTGGGCAGGCTGCTCCCGCAGATCCTCGACGAAGTGGGCGATATCCAAGCCGATGTGGTCAATGTGGCGGAGCATGACACAGCCTCCGCTGTTGTATCCGTCCCCCAAGCAAACGATGACTTTATGTTCATCAGCTCAGGCACTTGGTCGCTCATGGGCACCGAGGTCAAAGATCCCATCATCACCGAAGCGTCCCGCAAATACAACTTCACCAACGAGGGCGGCGCCGAAGGCACCATCCGTTTTCTGAAGAACATCATGGGACTGTGGCTGGAGACCGAATCCAAGCATCAGTGGGAGCGCGAGGGCACGAAATATACTTATGACGCTCTTTCCAATATGGCGATGGCTTCCAAGCCGTTACAATCCATTATCGATCCCGATGATGCGATGTTTGTGCCGCCGGGCAACATGCCCCGTCGCATTGCGGAATACTGCAAGTCCACCGGTCAGCATGTTCCCGAAAATCCCGGCGAATTTGTCCGTTGCATTTTCGACTCGCTGGCACTGCGTTACCGCTGGACAGCGGAGAAAATGGACGAGATGAAGGGAAAGAAAACACCGTTCATCAACATCGTGGGCGGCGGCACCAAGGAAAAACCGCTCTGCCAATTGACGGCGGATGCCTGCGGACGTCCCGTATATGCGGGTCCCGTTGAAGCAACCGCCATCGGCAATATTGCCGTGCAGGCAATCGCGGCGGGAGAGATCAAAAACGTCGCCGAAGCACGCGAGGTCGTGCACAATTCCTTCGACATCGACCAATACGAGCCGCAGGGCAATGCGGCGATGTGGGATGACGGCTATGCACGCTTCCTCAAGCTGATCGGCGAATAGGAGAAAAAAGCAAACAACGGCACGCCGTTTTATGAGTCAGAAACTTTTAATTTTCAATAATTTTTAGGAGGAAAATCAAATGAGCACATTAAAGGCATACGAGCTTGCAAAAGAGCTGTACGCATCCATTGGCGTGGACACGGATAAGGCGATCGAACGCATCGAAAACATTCCGATCTCCATGCACTGCTGGCAGGGCGACGATCTCCGCGGATTTGAAAATCCCAACGGCGAATTGACCGGCGGCATTCAGACCACCGGTAACTATCCCGGACGCGCTACCAACATGGAGGAGCTTCGCGCCGACTTTAGCAAGGCGATCTCCATGATCCCCGGCAAAAAGCGCATCAGCCTGCACTGCTTCTACCTCGACGCAATGGGCGAGAAGGTGGAGCGCAATAAGATCGAACCCAAGCATTTTACATCTTGGATCGAATGGGCGAAGGAAAAAAATCTGGGCGTAGACTTCAACTCCAGCTGCTTCTCCCATCCCATGAGCGAATCCGGCTTTACGCTGTCCAGCGCTGACGATGCTGTCCGCGAATTCTGGGTTGAGCATTGCATCCGCGCCCGCGAGATCGCAGAATACATCGGTAAGGAAATGAACGACACCATCATTACCAACCACTGGATCCCCGATGGCTTCAAGGATATTCCCGTAGATCGCTACGGCTACCGCGAGCGCCTTGTGGATTCCTACGACAAGATCTTCGCAAATCAGAACAAGAAGTACAACCTCAATGCCATCGAGTCCAAGGTATTCGGTATCGGCGCAGAATCCTGCACCATCGGCTCCCTTGAAATGTGCATGGGCTATTCCATCAAGAACGATCTGGTTCTGACGCTGGATACCGGTCACTTCCATCCCACGGAAGTAGTCTCCGACAAGATCTCCTCCGCGATGCTCTTTGTCAACGATATCCTTCTGCACGTTTCCCGCCCCGTTCGTTGGGACTCCGACCACGTTGTCATCCTCGACGACGAGCTGGAGGCGATCGCCCAGGAAATCATCCGCGGCGGCTTCGACAAGCGCGTTCACATCGGTCTCGACTTCTTCGATGCATCCATCAACCGCATCGCCGCATGGGTCATCGGTACCCGCAACATGCAGAAGGCTCTGATGTATGCACTGCTGGAGCCCAGCGCAAAGCTGAAGCAGCTTGAATTAGAGGGCGATTACACCTCCCGTCTTGCGCTGCTTGAGGAATACAAGTCCTATCCGTTTGCCGCTGTCTGGGATTACTACTGCGAAAAGCAGGGCGTTCCGGTACGCGACAATTGGCTGGCAGAGGTCAAGAAATACGAGCAGGACGTTCTGCTTAAGAGATAAATCTACAAAAATCGGCACCGAAAGGTGCCGATTTTTTTGGAAATATCAATACCCGATTGACATTTTGTACGGATTGTGGTACAATGGAATGGGAAAGGTGAATTTCGACAGAGATTTTGCCGACGCTGCTTCGCTTGCACATATCATTGAAGCATCAGAAAAAACGGAAAGGGAGTTTTCGCCGCGGCGAATGCAATGATCATATAACATGAAACATAAACTGGGCGCTGTTTTTCATTTTCTTGTGCTTATACTTGAATGTTTGATCGCTATACTTACCTTGCTTGTGCTTTTGTTCCTGCTTGGATATGAAGTTTATAAAATGTTCACCATCGGCGGATATTTTGAATCGGCAGATAGGTATTTGCAGAATGTCCTCACCATCATCGTCGGTCTGGAATTCGTGCGAATGCTGCTCAATCTCACCCCTGCCAACACCTTAGAGGTTCTGATCGTGGCGATCGCAAGGCAGGTTATTATCGATCATAACAATCCCATCAGCAATCTATCCTGCGTGATCTGTATTGCCGGTCTGTTTGCCATCAGAAAGTTCCTAATTTCAAAAAATGATCTGAAGAAGGACATGACGGACGACGACACATATGAGCATACCAGCTGATCATACTACCGCCAAATAAAGCAAACCAATCCCAAAAAAGGGTAGGAAGGAAGACTTGCCCACGCAAGTCATGGTTATCGTTATGGCAAAAAAAGAGACTGATATAGCAAAATGCTGTGAATTCTGCCGTTTTGCATCCACCATCGCGGGAACGCAGGAAATGCTCTGCGAACGGCTTGGCGTGGTTTCAAAGGAATACGCTTGCCGAAAATTTGTATACGATCCTCTCAAACGGGTGCCGCGCAGACTTCCCGAGCTGATCGTTCCGGTGGATCTGTCGGAATAGAAAGCACCGAAAATCGCATGCCATCCGTATTTTTGGCGTGCAATAGAGTTTTTTTGAAGAATACCGACATTTTTCGCAAATGTGCTTGACCTTGCAGTGAAAATATTGTATAATAAGATTAGATGAAAGAAAACACACCCCACTGAGAGAGAGGTATCCGATAACATGAACAGCTCCGTCAAAAATATAGTAACGATCGTTCTGTGCGTCATCGCCTTGTTCATTCCGTCCTATATCGCCGTTGCCGGCTATATTGGCGCAAAATACGCGCCCGTGACCGAAAAGAATGTTACCAAGCTGGAGATCACGGATCCGGATGGCACTGTTTTCGTACTCCCCGCGGATGATGAGTCGGCTGCAAAAAATATCGCCGGCTTTGTGAAGATCAATGACCGCGCCATCGAGCAGTCCGAGCTTCCCGATCCTCTGGTGGGAACCGATTATTTTGAATTCAAATACTACATTTACGACCGCATACAGACTTATAAGTATTATTTTTCAGAGAATCCCGGTGAGGCGTATTATGTGGATGCCAACAACATCGCCTATCACATCGGAACAGAAGATGCGTCAAGCTTCCTCTCCACCCGTTTTGCCCGCTGTCTGTATGATACCACCGAATTCCCTCAGATGACCGTCTCGGGCGAGACCATGGCTCCCACCGATGCGGAATGGGCATACAAAACCTACAGCGGCGAATATGTGCCGTTGGACGATATTCTTTCGGCGGATCCCACCGAAAGAATTTATCAAATGAAGGGCGCTTTTGCACTTTCCTTTGACAATGATCCCGATTTTCTCAATGTCACCATCAGCGATGGCGGCAATGTCATCTACAGCGATTCCTATGACAATATCGCCAATGTTTCGCTGGAGGGCAGAACCATTGATGTTACAGTAGACGCCAAATGGTATGAGACAGACGAACAAGCCTGCTACGGCGGCGCAACCTACAAATTCAAGGCGCGCGTTCTTCTGCCTGCTGTCTTCTATCTCGGTGAAACTGCCATCGAGCCCGGCGAATTTGTTGTGATCTCCGCAAAAAATGTGGATGATCCCGCCGCGATCACCTTTGCCAGCGAACCGGATCTTGGCTTCAAGCCCACCTTCTTCGTGGACGACGAATATGTGCGCGCACTGGTTCCCGTCGGATGCGAATTTGAAGGCAAAGAGGTCAAGCTCACCTGCTCCTACGGCGAAGTGACACAGGATATGATCCTTGATATCACGCCCAAGACCTTCCGCAGCGTAACGGCGGATATCAGCCCCACCATCGTCAGCCAGACGCGCACGGATTCCACCATCAAAGCGTTTGAAGATGCTATGGCTCCCATCATCGCAAAAACCGAGCCCAATGCACTTTGGGAGGGCACCTTCTATGAGTACCTGCAAAAGGACGGTTATATCCTCAACTGCGGCTTCGGACTCAAGCGCACCATCTCTGCCACCGGCGAGACCTATCGCCATCAGGGTGTTGACTATGTGACCTCCGGGGGTAAGGATGCGGTTGCCGTCAATAGCGGAAAGGTGGTTTTCGCAGGCTATCTTGATCTGCCCGGCATTATGGTCGTCGTTGACCATGGTATGGGCCTCAAGAGCTGGTACTGTCATCTCAGCTCCGCCGCTGTCAAGGTGGGTGATACGGTTGCCAAAGGCGATGTCATCGGTTATGCCGGCTCCACCGGCTTCACGTCGCGCGAATCGATCCATGTAGGCTTGTCTGTCTATGACGTGCCTGTCTGCATCTACGATCTTTGGGATAACGGAATCATTATGACAGAATAATTTCACGTCATCCGCATAAACACAACCGAACAAAAAGGCAAAGAACACCGCCCGTTGGGCGGTGTTCTTCTTATCGTTCTTGGATTTTCGATCAAATCACGAAAGGCGCTATACCCCTTCATCGTGGAAGGATGGAATGAAGCTCTCCCCCACCGATCGCCCATCCTGAATGAAACCGTTCGTGATGCCAAGATGGCGGGCATGATCAACAAGCTTCTCGTATTCGTAGGTGGTTACGCGCCGCTTGAGCGCGGGGAAGCCCTCGGGCAAGGTGGAAAGCGGCGTATATTGACTCATCAGACTGTAGCAGATCGTGTTGCCGTATTCGCCAAAAAGATAGTCTAAAACCCGCATGGATTCCTTCAGATGCGAGGGAAGCAGAAGATGCCGAACCATCACGCCGCGCCGCATCATGCCGTCTTCAGAGAAGCACGGCAGACCGATTCGCTCTACCATCATGGCAAGCGATGCCTTAGCATAAATGGGATAATCGGCGGCGTGGGAATATTTCTCCGACAATTCGGGAGACAGATACTTGAAATCGGGCAGATAAACATCGATCTGCGGCGCGATCTGCGACAGCGCTTCGGGCAACTCATAGCCGCTTGTATTGTATACCACTGGAAGCGTCAGCCCCTTTTCGCGGGCAAGCATCAATGCCTGCGCGATCTGAGGCGCAAACATGGTGGGCGTGACGAGATTGATATTGTGCAGTCCCTGCTTTTGCAGGGATAGGAATATTTCCGCTAATCGGGGAATGGAGACGATCTTGCCGCAATCGGAGCTTTTTCGGGAAATGGCAGCGTTCTGGCAATAGACACAGCCAAGAGTACAGCCGCAAAAAAAGACGGTGCCCGATCCGTTTTTGCCGGAAAGGCATGGCTCCTCCCACATATGGGCGGCGGCGCGCGCCACGCGCACCTCCATCGTCTGCCCACAAAAGCCGACGGCATGATTTCTATCAATGCCGCATCTGCGAGGGCAAAGCGCACAGCTCATTTTACGGTGCCTCCCTTTCTCCCGCCAGAAATGCTTTCACTTTGGCGATTGTGTCCGCGTCCTCGATGACGGCAGGCTGATATAGATCGGTGTATACATAGCAAGGGATAATCTCCTCCGTCGTCTCGACCAATTCCCCTTCGATCAGCTTGAGACGGTGGCGGTAAACGATGGTGCGATTTTCTTCGCTGCGGGAGCCGCCGAATACAAAGTTCCCCAGTGAATGCACGATCGTTTTTCCCTTGTAAATTTCGATCGGCTGCAAAACGTGGGGATGATGTCCGATCACCAGATCAATGCCACTGTCTATCAGCCGTCTCGCGCCCGCCGCCTTCCACGCATCGGGCACATGCACCCGCTCGGTGCCGCCGTGGAAGTAGACGATCTTATAATCCGCCTCCACCTTCGCCAGCTTGTTGGCAATGATCACATCGTTGCCGCTGTAATAGAATGTACAGCAATAGAGCGCGATGGTAAAGCCTTCCTTTTCGAGCATTACAATTTTGTCATTGTCGCCCCATTGTATACCTGCGCAATCCAACGCATCACGGGTATCTGCATAACCGATGGCACCGTAATCCTCGGAATGATTGTTGGCGAGTGAGACCACATCCACGCCGCCTTCGGTGAGGATGGCGGTATTTGCAGTAGTGGATTTGTACCAATATGCAGGCGAGTAGCCCTTGTTTCGGGGACTCGCTGTGGGATTATCGGTGAAAACATTTTCTAAATTGGCAATGGTAAAGTCATCCGAATGGAATATTTCGCGAAAATTTTCAAAGAAATAGGACGGCTCCACTTCCTTTGCCAGCTTGTTGAAAGAGAGGTCGTATTCGCCGCCGAGATTGGTGGCAAGCATGCAGTCGCCGACAAAGGAAATATCGATATACACCGGCTCCGGCGGAAGTTCCTCATGCGAAGCCGAGGGAATGCTTTGCGTGTCCGTTGCCGCCGATGCCATTTGTGCAAGCGAGGGCGTCCCCCTTGCTTTTTGCGAGAATGGGGGATGCATATTCAAAATCATCTTCGCGCAAATACACAAAGCCACACAGCTAAGGGCTGCGGCTGTCAGCGCAAGGATCTGCGTCTTTTTCATAACGGTCTCCATGCCTCCAAAGGCGGCGTTTTCGTGATCGCCTTACAGAAATTGTTACCCTCATTATAACACAGCTTTGTGAACAAAATATGACGCAACGCAAATCCCCTCTATAAATCATCGCCGATTGCGCGAAACTTGACGTTTATGCATGCTCGATCCGAAGAAGTGGCACCCTCCAATACTCACAAGAAAACTTTCTTCACAAAACAGGTTGAAAAAAACGGAACTTTGTGTTATAATAACCATAAGAATTTATTATTACATTTCGTTCAGAAAGGGCAGGTTTATCATCGCCTTATGAAAATCGTAATTATCGGCTGCGGCAAAGTGGGATATGCACTTGCCAATCAGCTTTCTCAGGAAAACCATGATATAACCATTATTGATACTGTGGCAAAAACGCTTGAGCATGCCCAAGAGAGTCTTGACGTCATGACCATGTCAGGCAACGGCGCCACGCTGGATATTCAGCGCGCCGCGCATGTGGATGAAGCCGATCTTGTCATTGCCACCTCGCATTCGGATGAATTGAATCTGTTATGCTGTATTGTCGCCAAAAGACTTGGCTGCAAGCACACCATTTCCCGCGTGCGAAATGTGGATTATATGAACCAGATCCAATTTATGCGGGATGATTTTGGACTTTCCATGACGGTCAATCCGGAATATTCCACCGCCAGAACCATTTACCGCTTCCTGCAATATCCTTCCTTTTTGAAGACCGACTCCTTTGCAAAGGGACGCGTGGAGCTTGTTGAGCTTAAGCTGTCTGAAGACAGCGTTCTTTGCGGAAAAAGCCTTGGAAAGCTGACCACCGAGCTTCATCTGAAGGTCCTCGTGTGCGCGGTGGAACGGGATAACCAGATCTTCATCCCGAAGGGTGATTTTATCCTGCAGGCCGGAGACAAGATCAATGTTACGGCGCCTCGCTCCGAGCTTGCGAAAATGATCAAAAAGCTCGATATTGCCACACAGCGTATCCGCACCGTTATGATCATCGGCGGCGGCCGCATTTGCGAATATCTGTCCGAAGAGCTGATTCGGTCGGGCGTGGACGTAAAGATCATCGAAAGAGACGAGGCGCGCTGTATCGAGCTGGCGGCAAGATTCCCCGAAGCGTTGATCATCAATGACGACGGCTCCAATCACGACGTTCTGCTCGCAGAGGGCATGCAGGAAACCGATGCAGTGGTAACCTTGACCGGACTTGACGAGCAGAATCTTGTCATATCCATGTTTGCGGAACGCATGGGCATCCCAAAGACCGTAACCAAAATGAACCGCAGTGAATACAGCATGCTGTTCTCCGATAAAGAGCTTGGCAGTACGGTCTGCCCCAAGGATGTGATCGCGGCGGACATTATCCGCTATGTTCGCTCCATTGATAATACGGCTTCTTCCATCATCACGCTCCACCGCATTGTGGACGGAAAGGCAGAGGCGATCGAATTCATCGCAAATGCACAGACGCACGGGCTGGATACACCTCTAAAAGAGTTAAAGCTGAAGGCGAATATTCTGATCGCCTGCATCAACCATAACGGAACGATTTCCATACCGGACGGTATGAGCTGCATTTCAAGCGGCGATACTGTTGTTGTTGTCACCACCGCAGCCGAACAGATCTCCGACTTGAATGAAATTTTTGCTGAAAACAACTAACTATACCCAGATGTGAGAACGTAGGATCATGAATAAAAAAATCACACTGAAATATCTTGGATACCTTTTAATAATCGAAGCCGCGTTTATGCTTCCGTCTCTCGCCATTGCCATCGCGGACGGGGACCGTCATGCTTTGATCGCATTCTCGCTCACGATCGGACTGTTATCTGTCTTTGGCGGACCGCTGTTTTTCTTAAAAACAGAAAATCCCTCGCTCTATGCAAAAGACGGATTCTTTATCGTATCGCTTTCTTGGCTGGTTTTATCCGCCTTCGGAGCATTGCCCTTTGTCATCAGCGGTGAGATCCCCCGCTACATAGATGCGTTCTTCGAAACCGTTTCCGGCTTTACCACAACGGGCGCAAGCATTCTGACCGATATAGAAGCACTTCCTCGCTCGCTGATCTATTGGAGAAGCTTTACCCATTGGCTGGGCGGCATGGGCGTTTTGGTTTTTGTTCTCGCCATCATTCCGAAATCCGCGGGAAGCGGCGTTTCGCTGCATATTCTTCGTGCGGAAAGCCCGGGCCCTTCGGTGGGCAAGCTTGTGCCGAAAATGCGAAGCACCGCGAGAATTTTATACGCCATTTACATCTTTGTGACATTGACACAGGTCATTCTTTTGCTGGCAGGCGATATGCCCTTGTTTGATGCACTCACCATTACCTTTGGCACGGTGGGAACGGGCGGTTTTGCCGGCACAAACAACAGCATTGCCGCATATGACAGCCGCTATCTGCAGGGTGTCATTACGGCATTCATGCTGATATGCTCTGTCAATTTCAATATCTACTATCTTCTCTTGACAAAAGAATTCCGCGAGATCCGCAGAGATACCGAGCTTCGCGTCTATTTGGGCATTGTGGGCGTGTCTGTCGTCGCCATAGCGATCAATATTTACCAAACGCAGGCGACGCTTTGCGAAACATTCGGCGCCGCGCTTCATCACAGCGCATTCCAAGTGGCATCGGTGGTATCCACCACGGGATATGCCACCACCGATTTCAATCAATGGCCCGTTTTTTCAAAAATGCTATTGTTTATGCTGATGTTTATGGGTGCCAGCGCCGGCTCTACCGGCGGTGGAATCAAGGTCTCGCGCTTGATCATCTTTGTAAAATCCATCACAAAGGAAATCAAAAAGCTGATCCACCCCAACAGCACAAAACTGATCCGTGTCAACCAAAAGGCAGTTCCGTCCGATGTGGTTCACAGCGTGAATATCTACCTCGCCGCATACTGCGCCGTTCTGGTCATATCCACACTTTTGCTGTCGCTTGATAATTTCAGCTTTGAAACAACCGTTTCTGCCGTTGTTGCATGCTTTAATAACATCGGACCGGGCTTTGATATGGTCGGTGCCGTCGGAAATTACAGCGAATTTTCCAATTTTGGAAAATTGATACTCTGCGCAGATATGCTACTTGGACGATTGGAAATTTTCCCGATGCTGTTATTGTTTAGCCCTTCCCTTTGGAGAAGAACAAAATAATAGCGTTCATGCATTGAAAAGAATATCACAACCTCAAATTTTGAGACAGAAGCCGCACGCTTCTGTCTCATTTTTTGTTCTTTTGAGAGCCAACTTTGTTAGTTTGTTGACAATCTGCATAAATGTCGACTTTAATCTAAAATATTTTGTGAATATCGTCATTTTAGATATTGCAATCCACCTCGGAATGTAGTATAATATAGGTACATATTTATATCATGTATGCTTTTTTTAGTATCATCGGAATAGGAGAAGATAGAATGGCTTTCACCTTTAACGGCGGAATTCACGTCGCGGAGCATAAAAATACCAGACGTTGCGCGATTGAAGCAATGCCTTCCCCAAAGATCGTTTCGATACCCATGTCTCAGCACATCGGTGCAAATGCGACCCCCGTCGTCAAGCCGGGCGACATTGTGGACAAAGGTCAGGTTATCGGCGTCATCGAAAACGGTTTGGGGTGCCCTGTTCACGCCAGCGTATCGGGCAAAGTAACCGAAATCATCGAAATCAATACGGCGGATGCCTCCGCCAAAATTCGCAGTGTTGTCATCGAAAACGATGGCGAAAATCGCCTTTCGCCCGATTGTGTTCCGTGGCCCAAGCGACTTGCAGATACCACCACTGAGGAGATCATCGAAATCGTCCGCAAGGCGGGCATTTCCGGCATGGGAGGCGCAACCTTCCCTACATACGCAAAAATTTCCTCCGCTGTAGGCAAGGTGGAGCGGATCATCGTCAACTGCGCGGAATGCGAGCCGTTTTTGACGGCGAACCACCGTCTGTTGCTCGAAAATCCGGATGCGGTCATCAACGGTCTGAAGATACTCATGAAGGCTCTCTCCTTGAGAGAAGGCGACATTGCGGTGGAAGACAACAAGCCGGATGCCATTGCCAAGTTAGAGGAACGTCTTTCTGGCAGTGACATGATCAAGGTGCGCGTGCTCAAGACCAAGTATCCGCAGGGCGACGAACGCCAGATCATATATGCGCTCACCGGCAAGGAGCTTCCCGCAGGAAAATTGCCCGCGGACATCGGTTGCTGTGTCTTTAACGCAGAAACTTGCGCCGCTATTTACAGCGCGTTCGTCAACGGCATGCCGCTTATCGAGCGCATCGTTACCGTGGACGGCGACTGCATCAAAAATCCGAAAAATGTACTGGTTCCCATCGGTACCTCCTTTATTGATCTCATCAACTTCTGCGGTGGACTGACAAAGGAGCCGCGCAAGGTTCTCACCGGCGGCCCCATGATGGGTTGGGCGCGCTGGAATATGAGCACCGCCGTCATCAAGGGCACCTCGGGTCTTCTCGCCTTTTCCAAGGCGATGGACGTGGAATACGATCAGCCGCCGCGCTGCATTCGCTGCGGACGCTGTGTGGCAGGCTGTCCCATGCGTCTGATGCCCAACTACCTTGCCATGTTTGCGGCACAAAGAAAGTTCGATCAATGCGAAGAATTTGACGTCATGAGCTGCGTGGAATGCGGAAGCTGCTCCTACAGCTGTCCCGCCCATGTGCCGATCGTACAGCGTATTCGCGCCGCAAAATCAAAGATCAAGGATCTGCGTGCCGCACAGGCGGCAGCTCTCAAGCAAAGCCAGAAATCATCCGATAAGGATCAGAAATAATCGCGGAGGAACAGCCAAATGGATCAAAAGCCTTCGGTCAACGAGACCGAAAACGAAATCATCGTGGAAGATGCACTTGCCGCCGCTGCCGCCGCAACGGAGGAATTCCTGCCCGACAAGCTGCTCGTATCCCCTTCCCCGCATCTCCATTGCAATGACAACTCGCGTTCTGTCATGCTGGACGTGTGCATCGCATTACTGCCCGCCCTCATTTGGGGCATTTACATCTTTGGATGGCGTGTACTTACCATCACCGCCATCGCCATCCTCTTTGCCGTCGCATCGGAATATCTCTATCAGCGATTGATGAAGCTGCCAAGCCGTGTATTGGATTGCTCCTGCATCGTCACGGGCCTTCTGCTGGCACTCAATCTGCCGGTATCCGTTCCGCTGTGGATGCCCGCCATCGGATCTGTTTTTGCCATCATTGTGGTCAAGCAGCTGTTCGGCGGTATCGGACGAAATTTTGTCAATCCCGCTTTGGCGGCGCGTGTATTCCTGTTCGCATGGCCCTCTCATATGAGCACCTTCCCCGTGCCGGACGCCAAACTTCCCTTTTTTTCTTTCTCACCCGCAGAGGCGGATATCGTGGCAGGCGCCACCTCCATGGCTTCGCTGAAGCACGGCGCGTTGCCCTCGACCACCCTCTTTAATGCCATCATCGGCTACGAGGGCGGCTGTATCGGTGAAGTTTCCGCACTGCTTTTGACAGCAGGATTTATCTATCTGCTGTTCAGAAAGGTCATTACATGGCACATTCCCGTTTTCTACATCGGAACCGTGCTGGTCGTTACCTTCCTGTTTGCACAGCATTCCCTGCCCTACGATTTTGCGCTGTATGAGATCTTCTCCGGCGGCTTGTTCCTCGGTGCGATCTTCATGGCGACCGATTATGCGACCTCGCCTGTTACAAAAACGGGGCGCATCATTTACGCGATAGGATGTGGATTGCTCACGGTTTTCATCCGCTATTTCGGCGGCTATCCCGAGGGTGTGTCCTTTGCCATTCTCATCATGAATCTCTTTGTATGGTATCTCGACCGTTATACAAAGCCCGTCAAGTTCGGAGGTGCTAAGGTTGACAAACAAGCAAAATAACCAAACAAATAACGGTGCACCCCATGGCACAAAATTTATTGTTGTCATCACCATTAAATTACTGCTCATTTGCACCGTAACCGCGCTTCTGCTTGCAGGCGTCAATTCGTTGACTGTCGATCGCATCGCCGATAACATCGCGGCAGAAAAGGCGGCGGCAATCAAGGAGATTTTCCCAGATGCCACGCGCAATGAACCGGTCACCGATATCACGGTGGAAAATGTGAACGAGCTTTATCTCGTTTATTCGGGCGACACCATGCTCGGCTACGCGGCAAGCGTTGCCCCCCTCGGTTTCGGCGGTGCGCTGGACATGATGGTGGGCGTCAATACCGACGGAGCAGTGGCAGGCATTAAGCTGATCGCCCATTCGGAAACCCCCGGCCTCGGCAGTCGTGCAGGCGAGGATTGGTATCTCTCCGGTTATACGGGACAGACTGCCGCCACCGTCACAGAGGTTGACACCATCACGGGCGCGACCTTCTCCTCGAGCGGTATCCGTACAGGTGCGGCTCAGGCACTTGCAGCCTACAGCGCCATCTATTCTTCTTCGGATGTAATTCCCGACGGAGGTGCAAAGTGAAAAATTATACATTAAAGGACGTGGGGCATCAGTTCACAGACGGTCTGTTTGCCAAGAACCCCGTGTTTGTTCAGATGCTGGGCATGTGCTCTACGCTGGCAATCACCACCTCTGTTATCAATGCACTCGGCATGGGGCTTGCCGTTACGGCGGTACTGATCTGCTCCAACGTGTTCATCTCTCTTTTGCGGAACTTCATCCCAAAGCAGATCCGCATCGCATCTTATATCGTTATCATTTCAGGATTTGTCACAGCGATCCAGCTTCTCATCAAAGCCTATCTTCCCTCGCTTGATAAATCGCTCGGTCTGTTCATCCCGCTGATCGTAGTAAACTGCATCATTCTTGCCCGTGCGGAATCCTTCGCATCCAAGAATCCGGTGCTTCCTTCTGCGGTGGATGGCATTGCCGTAGGTGTGGGCTTCACCTTTGCGCTGACCGTTCTGGCGGCTGTCCGTGAGATTCTCGGTGCCGGCACGCTGTTCGGCTTCCAAATCACGCCTTCCTTCTATGAGCCTGCCATCATCTTCATTCTGCCCTCCGGTGCATTTTTGACACTGGGCATGCTGATCGCGCTGATGAATAAGATCATGATCGTCCGCAATGAGCGTGCAAGGATCAAGGCGCTTGCCGCCGCAGGTCTTGCCATCGAGCCTGCGCCCGAGGTACACCTGACCGAAGAAGAAATTCTCGTTCCGATGCCAAAAGACGAAGACGCCGATGAAGCATCCGAAGAAAAGAAGAATGAGGAAGCATCCGAAGCAAAAGAAGATGCTCCCGCTGAAGCGGTTGCAGAGATTGACGCAAAGCAAGCGCAAAACGCCGAAACGAACTCTGAAGAAAAGGGGGAAGCATAAATGGATTCTGTCATTGATATTCTGCTGCTGATGCTCAGCGCGGTGCTGGTAGAAAACTATATCTTTTCCAAGTTCCTCGGCATCTGCCCCTTTCTCGGCGTATCCGAAAAGCCGGATACTGCGTTAGGCATGGGCTTTGCGGTCATGTTCGTGATGACGCTTTCCAGCGCCGCAACATGGCTGGTCTATCATGGAATTCTGGTGCCCTTCCATCTGGAATTTCTCGAAACCATCGCCTTTATTCTCATTATCGCATCACTGGTACAGTTCATTGAAATGTTCCTTCGCAAATTTGTCCCCTCGCTGTATGAAGCGCTGGGCATCTATTTGCCGCTGATCACCACAAACTGCGCGGTGCTCGGCGCGGCACTGATCAATATTCAGAACGGTTACAGCTTCGTGGAATCCCTCGCATACGGCTTTGCGTCGGCAGTAGGCTTCACGCTCGCCATCGTCATTTTCGCAGGTGTCAGAGTGCGTATTTCCTTTGCAGATGTGCCGAAAAGCTTCAAGGGCATTCCGATTGCCATGATTGCCGCCGGACTGATTGCCATGGCATTTTCCGGCTTCTCGGGCATGAAGTTTTAGTGAAAAAAGCAAATTGCTCTTGCGGATGCCCTCCCCAAGTCCCATGCGATGCAAGGCATCGCATAGAAAGGAAGACTTGATTTTCAAGTCACGGTCATAAATTATGATAAGTATTCTTTGGGCAGTTGTTTGGTTTGCCATCCTTGGTGGCGGATTCGGATTGCTGCTCGCCATCGCCGCCAAGGCGTTTTACGTTGAAGTTGATCCCCGCGTTACCGAGATTGCGGAAAAGCTCCCCGGTGCAAACTGCGGCGGCTGCGGCTATACCGGCTGTCAGGCGCTGGCAGAAGCCATTGCAAAGGGGGAGGCGAAATGCTCTGCCTGCATGGCAGGAAGCGAGCAGGTCGCCGCTGACATTGCAAAGATCATGGGCGTGGAACCGGAAGAGCATGTGCGTATGCGTGCACAGGTCATGTGCTCCGGCACATCGTGGCTGGTAGAAAACAAGTACATCTATGCGGGCGCAAAGGACTGCTACGCCGCCTCCAAGATGAGCGGCGGTGATAAACGCTGTCCCAACGGATGCATTGGTCTTGGCACCTGTGCGGCTGCCTGCGTCTTTGATGCCATCAGCATCGAAAACGGCGTTGCTGTGATCGATTACGACAAATGTCAGGCATGCGGACTTTGTGTGGATGCTTGCCCCAAGCACATCATCAAATTGATCCCCTTCAACTCCACCCATTGGGTTGGATGTATGTCTGTCGACAAGGGCGCCGTTACACGTTCGTATTGTAAGGTTGGCTGTATCAGCTGCAAAAAATGCGAAAAAGCCTGCAAATACGATGCGATCAAGGTCAACGATTTCGTGGCAGCCATCGACTACGACAAATGCGTTCATTGCGGCGAATGTGTTGCGGTATGTCCGCGGAAGATCATTTGGTCTGACAATTCGCAGAGCATCGCTGTTACCATCGACCCGGGACATGTGTCCGAAGCGTAACATTACGAAAGATTTTATTGCGGAACCGATAGCCGTCGGTTCCGCAATTTCCGTTTCTTGTTGATTTATTCACATCTTTGTGCTATACTGAAAATACCAATATTTTTAGGAGCAACGCATGCGTACACTTCTCATCAAACAAAACGACGCCGGTCAACGGCTGGATAAATTTCTATCAAAAGCGGTCAAGGCACTGCCAAAATCCCTCATGTACAAGTGCATCCGTACCAAAAAGATCAAGGTCAACCGCAAGCGCACCGAGATCGGCTATATCTTAAACGAAGGCGATACAGTGGAGCTGTTCATCGCGGAGGAATTTTTTGCAGAGCATGCGGCCGAGGAAGCGTTCATGAAGCTGACGCCCCATTTGAACATCGTCTACGAGGATGCGAACATTCTCTTGATCGACAAACAGCCCGGGCTCATCGTCCATTCCGATGACGAGGAGGAGGTCAACACGCTGATTTCGCATGTGAGAGCATACCTCTACCGCAAGGGCGCATACGATCCAGCCGACGAGCAGTCCTTTGTCCCCGCGCTCTGCAATCGCATCGACCGCAATACGGGCGGCATCGTCATCGCGGCAAAGACGGCAGAGGCACTTCGTGTCATGAATCAAAAAATCAGAGACGACGAGCTGTCGAAGTTTTACCTCGCCGCTGTTCACGGGCATCTTTCAAAGCGCGCGGACACCCTCCGCGGCTGGCTTCGCAAGGATGCGGCGAATAACATGGTGAATATTGTGACCGAGAAACGAGCCGGATACAAGGAGATCATCACCAAATACCGTGTGCTCGACGAAAAGAACAAGCTGTCTCTTGTGGAAGTGGAGCTGGTCACGGGGCGAACCCATCAAATCCGCGCACACATGGCATCCATCGGGCATCCCCTGCTTGGGGACGGCAAATATGGCATCAATCGCACGGACAAAAAATCGGGCTACAAATATCAGGCACTGTATGCCTACCGTCTGGAATTCCGCTTCACCACCGACGCAGGTGCGCTTTCCTATCTGAATGGGAAGTCCTTTTGCGCCGATCGCAATAAGATCTGGTTTCTCGAGGAATTTTCAAAATAGCCTTGTCCACCACACTTGCATACAAAAACAGCATAGCCATATGGCTATGCTGTCTGTTTTTATCATCAATGCGCGGCAACTGCCGCCATTATTTTTGCTTGGGATGCGCCCCTACGTGCTTGCTGGGAATGATGCCGCGCGCCGAGGTTTTGTTTTCGGGGATAATGTCGCCCGCCTTGGTAAGCGCGATTTTGGAGAGCATAGGACCAACCAGTTCCAAAATCAGCACGGAGAACAGTACAATGTTGCGGATCAGCACACCTGCCTCACCAAGATCCCCGACCTGCAAGGACATGCCGAGAGCCACGCCTGCTTGCGGCAGAAGCGTGATGCCCAAATATTTGCAGGCATTGTCGTCGCAATTGGACATTTTTGCGCTGAAATATGAACCGTAATATTTACCGATCGCACGGGCAATCAGGAATACCACACCGATCAGCACGATCATCATATCGCCGAAAACAGCGATATCCAGCTCCGCGCCGGAAAGCACGAAGAAGGTGATGAACAGCGGCGTCGTCCAACCGTCCACGCGCTCCATCAGCTCCTCCGAATAGTCGCACAGATTGCAGAACATGGTGCCAAGCATCATGCAAACAAGTAGCGGAGAGAAGGCAAGCTCCACCGCACCGAAGTGCAGCTTTACAGAAGAAAGCGCCACCGTCAGAAATACAAAGGCGATGCACATGGACATACGCTTGGAGCGAGAATGGAAAAAGCGCTCGATGTATGTCAGAATCACGCCAATCAGCGAGCCGAGAAGCAGCGATGCCACGATCTCAATGAAAGGATTGAGGACGATGGACACCACGTCCACATGTCCGAATTGGATGGCTCTTGCAATTCCCAGTGAGATGGCGAAAACCACCAATCCCACCGCATCGTCAATGGCAACGATCGGCAAAAGCAGATCGGTGAGCGGACCCTTCGCCTTATATTGACGGACGACCATCAAGGTGGCGGCAGGCGCGGTTGCTGTGGCGATGGCACCCAGCACAATGGCAGCGGGCAGCGTGAGCAGATCGGGCATTGCAAAATGCAGCGCGATCAATGCAATATCCACCAAAAGCGCGGCGGCGACTGCCTGAAAAATACCGATAAAAGTAGCTGCTTTTCCGATTTTTTTGAGTTGTGCCAGACGGAACTCATTGCCAATGGAAAAGGCAATGAAGCCAAGCGCGCTGTCGGAAAGAATTTTGAAAGCAGAGATACCCTCAAAGGAGGTGAAGCCAAGACCTTCGATTCCAAGTGCGCCGAGACAGAAGGGACCGACCAAAATTCCCGCCACAAGATAAGCGGTAACGGCCGGCAAGGATACGAGCTTTGCCAGGCGAGACAACATCAGCCCCACCAGCATCGCGAGAGAAATGGATAATAGGATCGTCATAAAAATCACCCACGGCAATCACCTGTGTGAATGCCTCAAAAACCATGCGCGAATATTTCACGCCATGCCTTTCTAAAAAATATTCGCCCGCGCATTAGCACGAGCCTATACTATTTTATACCTGTCGGCACTATTTGTCAATAGTGAAAATAGCCAAAATCCTTATCATAAAAGAGTACCGCTTCCACATTGCCGCGGAAGCGGTATTTGATCGAAATTATTTCGCAAACATGGGGGTGGAAAGATAGCGTTCTCCCGTATCGGGAAGCAGGGCAACGATCATCTTCCCCGCATTTTCGGGACGTTTTGCCAGCGAAATAGCGGCGTATATCGCGGCGCCCGATGTGATGCCAACCAGCATGCCCTCCAAGCGCACCATCGCCCGTCCCGCTTCATATGCCTGCTCCTCTGTTACGGTTAAAATCTCATCGAAGACCGTTTGATCCAGCGTGTTCGGTACAAAGTTTGCGCCAATGCCCATCAGACCGTGCGCTCCCGATCTTCCCTCGGAAAGAAGCGGCGAGGATGCAGGCTCCACCGCAACAATTTTCACGTCCGGATTTTTCTCCTTGAGATAGCGTCCCACGCCTGAAAGCGTCCCGCCTGTTCCCACACCCGCGACAAATATATCCACCTTTCCATCGGTGTCACGCCAAATTTCGGGGCCGGTCGTCTCATAGTGCGCCTTCGGATTGGCAGGGTTTTCAAACTGCCCCGCAATAAAGCTGTCCTTGATGGATCCCGCCAGCTCATTCGCCTTGGCAATGGCGCCCGCCATGCCCTTTTCGCCCTCGGTCAACACCAATTCCGCACCGTATGCTTTCAGCAGATTGCGGCGCTCCACACTCATCGTCTCGGGCATGGTGAGGATGACCTTATAGCCCCTCGATGCGGCAACCGCCGCAAGTCCGATGCCGGTATTTCCGCTGGTCGGCTCAATAATGACTGCGCCCGGCTTCAATTTGCCCGATCTTTCCGCATCCTCGATCATGGATACCGCGACACGGTCCTTGGCGCTGCCCGCAGGATTGAAGCACTCCAGCTTTGCAAGCAGCGTGGCGGAAAGCGTATGTTCTTTTTCGATATTGGAAAGAGCAAGCAGCGGTGTCTCGCCAACAAGCTCTGTGAAATTTCTGCAAATATTCATGGCATCGTTCTCCTTTTTCGGCTTGCTATCATTATACCATTATCCAAGAGAATTGTCAAGAGCGGTTCGCTTACCCTATAAAGCAAATTGGCATCACTTTTCAGTGATGCCAATTTGGGATTTGTATGAATTTGAATGGATCAGTCAATCGGAAGACCAAGTGCAAGCTTTGCGGACAAAGCAAACTTCATCAGAGCAGTAAGCGCATCGGATGCGGTACCGCTTTCAATTGCTCTGTGTGCATAGTTTTCAATGTTGTCCGTTGCATATGCAACCACATTCGCTTCCTCGATATCGCCATTGTAGATCTTAACCGTCACATCTTGTTGGACTTCATAGGTCGGAACACCAATTTCTACAGCAAAATTGTTGCTCTGCTCCATCTTATAGAAATCTTTGCTGTCGATCGTCAATGATTTAGAGTCACCATACGCGCTGGTATAGGTAACGACTGCCTTCATGTTATCGTTCAGCGTGATGTCTTTGAAGTATAGCTTCAAGACCAACGTGCTCGCGCAAACCACGGAAGTTCCTAAATAATTGGAAGATTTTTCAGATACAGCAATATTTTCAGGTGTAGTAAGCGTTTTAGTTGCAAGCGCTTGCTGTTCGGGGGTCAAAGATGCGTTTGCGGGTTTGTCCGTATTATATTGGAAATACTTCTGACATTCCGCACCAAAGTTCAGCATGTCAACCATTGCCGTTTTATGGAGATCCGTGCCTGTCTTCAAAAGGCGATGTGCATACGCCTCCATGCTATCCGTCCATTCCGTGACGACAACACCGTCTGCGTTGTAGATCGTCAAACAAACTTCATCGCTCATCTGATATGCCATGATGTTATTAAAGGGAATCTTGTATTGGGCAACTTGTCCTCCGCTGGATACCTCCGTCCACTGATCGATCGGCAAAGAGAGCAGTACATTTCCATTGGGATCGGTAAGCTCTGCAGTGTAGTCTTCGCCCACATCCTTTGCGTCAATGTAGAAGTTCATGGACTGCGAGGAACCAACTTGAACAGATGAGCCTATCAAAGTGACGAATGTTCTGGTGATCACAAGCGTTCCGTCTGCATTCGGTGTCACATTTTCGGTAGGATCCTCATTGATTGTCACGTTTGTAGGTGTCTTGAAGAACTCGCCTGCTTTGGGGGTAAGGGTGATCTTTGCGGTGTATGTTGTTTTCTCTGCAGCGCCACTCACAGCAGTACCCGAAGCGGTTTTTCCTTTGTACCACGCGATCTCGCCTGTGTAGAGCGCGTTTTCATCGATGATGACATTCGAAAGCTCGACGCCTGTTTCAGGAAGTTCAATGGTTGCCGCAACGGAGTCAATCTCATGAAGTACCGCCGGGAAATTGATGGTAAATGTTGCCGTAGCACCTTCGCTGTCGGTCACGGAGATTTTTACCGAGCAAGCCGCACCTTTTTCAGCGATTGTACCGGAGATCGTACCGTTCGCGCCAAGCACAAGTCCGCTCGGAAGCGTTCCTTCCGTTACTGCATACTCGTATCCGCCTGCGCCGCCCGCAACAGTCGGGGTGAGAGAAATATCTCTGCCAACGACAAGAGAATCTACCGTATTATAGCTCAACGTAGGTGCAGAAGGCGCACTTGGCTGCTCTCCGGAAGATGCCGGTTCGACTTCGATAACGAATTTGTCAATGTTAAAGTAAGCGTTCTTTCCGATAAGACAAATCTGAACAGTTTCGCCTGCATTTGCAGTATAGGTTACAAGCTCTTTATAATTGTAGTTGTTAGAGTCCGTACCAAGTTTAACCTCTGTATAATTGGCACGATTGACACCAACCCAAACGGTTTTGTCAGCAGTGTTTGCGAGAGGTCTAACATTCATCGTTACAGTATAAGTGCCTGCCTTAGGAGCAACGAAGCTGAATTCCAGCTGACCGGTGGTATCGTCAGCGGGTTTACTGCTTACGTTTGTAACCATTCTGACACAGGTCGTGCCTTTTCCTAACTTTTCGTCAGTTTTATCCGGGCAATCCTCAGAATTATAGATGATTACCTGATCCTTGTCCTCAGCCTCGATCGTGATTACGTCACTGTCAGTAGGCGGCGTATAGGATACAACTGCAGGGAAATTGATGGTATGTGTTGCTGTAATGCCTTCGCCGTCGGTCAGTTGAATGGTTACAGCAACCGCGCCGCTCATAGCACTCGGCGTACCGGAAATTTCACCGGTAGTTTCATTGAGAGTAAGACCTGCAGGAAGCTTTGTCGAGCCAGACTTGATAGCATATGTATAGTCACCGGCTCCGTTAGCTGCGATCGGTGCAAGAGTAGTTATAGGGGTGCCTAAAACGAGCTCTTCAATTGTATTGTAGCTCAGCGTGGGTGCGGCATATACCGTAATGGCTTCGGATGCCGAAGAAGCAGCACCTGCATAATGAGAGATCGTTGCTTTTACTCGTGCAAAGAAATAGTAAGTGCCGGCTTCTAAGTTTTCAAACACCTTTGATTCCTGCCAGCCTTCGGTGGGAGCTACGTTTGTTGTTGCATACGCATACTCAACGGTCTCACCGGTTACGGTAACTGGATTGAGCGTTACGGTTCCACCTGCTTTGGTATCGACAGCGGGAACGCCCGCCTGTGTACCGGTGTAATTTTCCTTGACGAGTGTAAATACGAACTTGTCAATATTGTAGTGAGCGTTTTTTCCGGAAAGGCAAATCTTAACGGTTTCGTTGGCCTCTGCAGTAAAGGATGCAATCGGCATAGAAACGTACTCGGCGCCGTTATTACCAACACTAGTAAGTACATAGCCGGTACGATTGACAGCAATCCAAGCGGTTTTGTTGGCAGAAGTTGGATTAATAGCTCTGACATATACATCTACAGTATAGTTGCCTGCCTCAGGAGCAACAAAGCTCACTTCCATTTGGGCTACTGTACCGTCTGCGGGTGCAGTATCGCTTACTTTCTGGGTTATTCTGGCATAGGTGATACTTCCTTCTTCACCCATTGTAGCACCAACGAATTTGCCTTGAGACTGATCAAATTTTTCAGTACGAATGTGATTGTTGGTGCCACTTTCTTTTGCGCAAGCATCAGGATCGATGATTACCTTAACAGTGTCCTCAACCTCAATCGTGAATACACCGGCACCGTTATCAGACGGGTACTCATTTTCATAGTCAAATGTAACTGCAGGGAAATTGATGGTGTGGTCTGCGGTAATGCCTTCGCCGTCGGTCAGTCGAATGGTTACAGCAACCGCGCCGCTGATAGCACTCGGCGTACCGGTAATTTCACCGGTAGCTCCATTGAGAGTAAGACCTGCAGGAAGCTTTGTCGAGCCAGACTTGATAGCATATGTATAGTCACCGGCTCCGTTAGCTGCGCTCGGTGCAAGAGTAGTTATAGGGGTGCCTAAAACGAGCTCTTCAATTGTGTTGTAGCGCAGCGTGGGTGCGGCATATACCGTAATGGCTTTGGATGCCGAAGAAGCAGCACCTGCCTTATGAGAGATCGTTGCTTTTACTCGTGCAAAGAAATAGTAGGTACCGGCTTCTAAGTTTTCAAACACCTTTGATTCCTGCCAGCCTTCGGTGGGAGCTACGTTTGGTGTTGCATACGCATACTCAACGGTCTCACCGGTTACGGCAACTGGATTGGGCGTTACGGTTCCACCTGCTTTGGTATCGACAGCGGGAACGCCCGCCTGTGTACCGGTGTAATTTTCCTTTTCCTGGTCTGAGGGAATGATGATTTCCGCATCATCACTAAGATAATTGGTCCAAACCTGGAAAATGTAGGTGTAGCCGTGAACCTCGAATTCCTCGGCTCCATTCTCAATAACCTGCTTTTTGCCCTTCATAAAGCCGGAATAACCGTGCTCGCACTTGTACAAAAAGTCGCTGACACCGACGGTC